>DYBQ01000102.1 GCA_019418545.1 Clostridiales bacterium
TAAATTTGGTTGCGAACGCCCGACACTTGAAGGTTAGTTTCGCCCGACCCGAATAGTACTTCGTTCAAGCGGGTATCCGCTATTGCAGACAAGCCGTTATCTTTTACCACTCAAAATCGTATTTGGCTCTCTTGGGCAAAGTTTTTCACTTGCCATTGGTATTCCTAAGGTAGAACCAGTAGACGGCAATGCTCAAGTGGTAATTGTTGGAAAAGAGCCGCAACCACATTCATTTTTCCTGGCCGAACGAATGGCTGATAAGGGTATTACCTGGTTGAATTTAGGCCAAGATATAAGCGGTCAGTATATCATTCGAACAAAAGGTTTCCGCGCCACTTACTGGCCTGAAAATCTTCCTGGAGTCAACCCTGATGGAGCCTTGTTTGATAGTATCGGCGGGAAAATGCTATATCCTGGAGACGAAGTTGTAGAGGAGCACGACTATTACCTATTGACCGATTCTATGCCTCCATATTGTGGCAGCATTCATTGTTCTGAAGTGGCGCGAAACTCAATAAGGGGAAAAAATTGGCGTGTCTACAAAATCAGGGCAACAGCTTTTTCTTCGGATACTGTTCGCTATTTTTTACTGTTACATATGCACCTTGTAAAAAAGAAGGTGTCATTGACTCTTTTGTGGCCTCCGACTGTTAATGTGCAGGGAACGGAATTCCACAATAGCAGTACCATATATGTAGCACATAACGGAAACTTGACTCTCCAATTGTTGCTTTTCCCCACTGGTCAACAGTTACCCCAACAGCGAAATGGCTATTTCTGTGTTGCATCAAACGGCTTTCAGCAAATGGCTGCGGTTCACTATCATGATGGACAGCGGAGTCAGAGCAACCATACTATGCTATGGAAAGGTATTATTGCTAAGGATAATACAGAACCTGTAGTAATAATTTCCGATGGCAATGGGACCCCATTGACTGAATCCGACTGTACCAAATTACCTGCAAAAGGCTTTCTCCGGATTTTAGCCCCATTTGATGGCAAGATTAATAAAGAACTTCAACAAGTAAGGCAAGACCAGAAAAACCGCACTCGCACGCTTGACGAAACAAAGCATCAGATTGAACTGGCAAAAAAACATCTGGCAGAGCTTCAGGGAACTATACAGGAAAATGAACGTATTGCTCAGGATAGCTACCGTCTTGTTCAGGACAAACTTGCAAGCACCAAAGCCAATGTAGCCGAGTTTTTGGCAGAGATGTCGCTGTATATGCCTATCTCCGCAAATGGAACAAACAATAGCCCTAAATCGGCTACCATCCATCATGGTGACAGGTTGGATGAAGAAGTTGTAGATTTGGTCGATGATTACAATATTGTAATGGCTGAACTTGCGGATAACCTATCTTCATGCGCGGGAATTACAAAAGAGCGTTCACACCACCTACATATGGCGAGATTTCTTTATGCAACTCACCTGAGACACCAATCACTATTGCTGGCGGGCCTAAATTCAGAAGAAATTGCACAAACGCTCTCTGCCACTATTTATGGTCGGTATGCAGACGTCCTGGTTTGCACAGAAGATTACAACGAAAAGGCCAGCACTGAAGCCATGCAAGGAGAAGGCATTCTTCTTGTCCGAAATCCTTTCTGCGGGGATTGGCTCCAAAATTTGCTTCGGGATATGGCAACAAGTCGCAAACAAATCATTTTCTGCCACCCCTATACGGAAGATTTGTCGATTGAACCGGAAAGTCTTTTCCAATATCTTATTCCAGTATTCACAACGGATTTCGTAGAACATCAGGCTGAAATAGCAGATGCTACGGGGACAATCTTGGCTCCTGATGGAAAAGCGTTCGAGCCGTCTACCAAACCTGGACTGCGTAGGGACTGGCTGGATTCTCTGAAAATCAGTTCCATGATGCAGAAAAAGATACAGGGCATTCTTTCGGATGTGGCTGTGATGGCGGAAGCTGATGATATGAATAATGCCACAGCGGCCTTTGAATACACCTTACTTCCTTATGCTGCGGTTACCCGTAAGGGAGAGCAGTTTTGCAAACGAATTCAAGAGTCCAACGCTGTCCCCACAGAAGTCAAATCCCATATTTACCACTTTTTTGACTATGAGGAAGAATAATCGTGCCGTTTGAAGATATTTTTTCCAGCCTGGCAAAAGATTTGTCTATTTTACGTGGGACGAAAGAAGATGTTGATGCCTGGCGGCGTAGATTGATTTACAGTGCATTGGGCAAGCTGGCGCTGGCATCTGTCTGGGATGAGGAAGATGACCTGCCTTCTGTTCAGCACTTTTCCGCATCAATAGCCGAGAGGCAACCATATTACTTACAAATTCTCGGAGCGACCGCCGATTACCTTGGCGATTCTGCATTGCTCCGCGATGAGCTGTACAGTATCTATTTGAATGCTGGCGCATTCTATCACAAAAAGAACCATCTTGCACCAGCGGTTAGCTCTTCTGCGTCCGATGGTAAGACAATCTTTCTTCGCGGATGCACCCCATTGTCGGCGCACCCTATGAGTGGTTTAGGGGAATATTCGATGAATCCAGTCAGTACACAACGCTATTACCATTCTGTGCAGGAGATGTTTCAACTTCACCGTCCTTTGATGGACCTTGTGACAGAATGCGAAGCAGATGCCAATTGGGAAAACGCGGACTTCCCGGAAGATTCAGAATTTCTCACTATGCAGAACCAGAAAAAAGTCGGGTACTGGTCGCAAAAGCCAAATGAAGATATAGCGTTTGGACTAATGCGAGTTCCGCAGGCAGTCAGCTACAATTATTATCTGTACAGAAAATCTTCCAATGAATGGCAATGGAGCCAACTCCAGATATGGCAGACAAATCCCAATAACGGCCAAACAAGTATTCCTGAATGGTTGGCGCTGGCCAATGGTATTCTGATGTCAAACCATTTGTTGCAACCAGTACGCTGTTCGGGAGATATAAACTTGATGACTGTTTCTTTTCCATATTTGCTGCCTCCTATGGAAGAAAACTTTTTCAAGTTATATTCCTGGCCAATGCCGAATTTAACCTTAAATGCATTTTCACAGCGTGTCACACGACAGATGGCAACACCTGTATATCGGTCGTTCAAATCCGTTATGGAATCTCTTGGGTATTTCTTTGAGGAGGAAGCCTGATGGCAAAAGGTGCGTATGAAGTTCATAGTTATCTAAAAAGTGAGTTGGAGAATTATATCAAATCACAGTTCTTTGGAAAATCCCCTCTTTTGCTGTCGGCTATTTCTTCTCGTTTGGATGAGGAAGGGGTTCTCTATCAACAGCCCTATATCGAATCATCGCCAGCCTATGTTACGGTAGAACACGGCTTACAGGCTGCCAATATTCCTGCCTGGATGCGCTCCTTTTTCGAGAAATTGGCGGACGCCAATCTTGGCGTATACACATCACCATTCAAACACCAGATAGATGCGCTGGAAACGGCAGTACAGGGCAAAGATTTGTTTGTCGCAACTGGAACGGGTTCCGGTAAAACCGAATGCTTTATGTGGCCGATTTTGGCAAAATTGACTCGGGAAGCGAAAGAATCCCCCACCTCTTGGTCACAGAGAGGCGTGCGCGTTCTTATCATGTATCCTATGAATGCATTGGTTTCGGACCAAATCGGCCGATTACGCCGTCTGATTGGAGACCCGAACCATAAATTTGTACAGATTTTCCGGGAGACTGCGGGTAATAACGCAAGGCGTCCCCAGTTTGGTATGTACACCGGGCGCACTCCATATCCCGGAAATACGACCTTCTCCGGAACGGATAAAGAGTTGGCAAAAACTTTATCTCGCATGACGAAACCGGATACGGAAGACCAAGAAAAATTCTACCAGACCCTTCTCAAAGAAGGACGCATTCCCGCCAAAGAAGATATGGCTTCTTTTATCGACGACTTGCGGGAAAGTAGACATATCCCCAACAGCGAGGATGCCGAGCTGATTACACGTTTTGAAATGCAGGGATGCTGTCCGGATATTCTTATTACCAACTATTCCATGTTGGAATACATGCTTTTTCGTCCGAGAGAAAAGAAAATATGGGACGATACGAAAAAGTGGTTGGACTCAGCACCGGAAAACAAACTTCTGTTTGTTATTGATGAAGCGCATATGTATCGCGGTTCTTCCGGAGGCGAAGTGGCGCTCTTGATTCGACGGCTGTTTCATCGCTTGGGAATCGGACGAGACCGAGTGCAGTTTATCCTGACAACGGCCAGTATGCCAAACAAGACCGATGAAGACAGAATGGCCGTTCATGAATTTGCTCAGGCATTGACCGGCGCAGATAATTATACGTTTACCTATTTAACTGGCGAAAGAGAAACAATTGCAGCCGAGCAGGGAACGGATATTCCTTTTATCAAATTCAAACAAGTGACCCCTGAAGAAATTGAAGCTGATGGTGACCAAAAACTTGCGGCACTGAATCGGTTCTGGTCGGAGCTTCCTGGTGCGCCTACTCCTTTTGCCTCTTTAGAGGATGTATCTTACTGGTTATATGACCATTTGGTAGATTACGTTCCTTTTCAACTGCTCCTGAAGGAGTGTCGAGGAAATGCGGAGTCGCTGCATGATTTGGCAAAGAAAATTTTCCCGGCTCAGGATAATCAGGAAGCATTGAACGCTGTCAGTGTTTTGCTGGCTATCGCACCACTTGCTAAGAACAAGAAAGGGATGGTTCTTTGCCCAACCCGGATGCATATGCTGTTTCGCGGAGTCAACGGAGTTTACGCCTGTACAAACCCGCAATGCCCTCATTCGCATACAGACGGGAAGATTACTTTGGGAGACATTTTCCTTTCGGATGCTGAAGACACGTGCCCTATATGCCACAGTACGGTATATGAGTTATACAATGACCGCAAGTGCGGAGCGCTGTTCCTAAAAGGGTATGTTCTGAAATCGGAAATGGATTCTTATGGCCGTGCATATCTGTGGAGATATTCTGGTCAGGTAATTGATACAAGCACCCTGAAAGAAATCCATTTGTACATTCCCGAAAAAGGATTCGTACCCCAAAACAGAGGAAAGTATCCCCTCCGCCCATGCTATCTGGATAGTCGTAGCGGATTCATCAACTTCCGTGATGATTCAATGGCGGGAAAAGATGGTGTGCTGAAACTGTATTATGCAGACTATTCTGAAAAAGGCCATCCAGACACGATTACATTTCCAACATGCCCGCATTGCAAACGTCGTATGCTTGGCTCTGAACTGACTTCCTTTGCTACGCGGGGAAATCTGTCTTTCTACAATTTGATTAAGGCACAATTTGATGTTCAGCCACCAGTGAAGGGCAAAGAAGACAATCCTCGTTTGCCGAATGCAGGGCGGAAGGTATTGCTGTTTTCAGATAGCCGACAGCGTGCCGCACGGCTTGCACGTGATATGTCGAATGCTTCTGACATGACGGCAGCACGCCAGCTGGCTGTGCTCGCTATTGCCAGAATGCAAAAAGTGACTGAAGAACAATCGCTGAACGATATTTATGGATTCTTCGTACTGGAAGCCGCATTACATCAAGTGCAACTGTATAGCGGAGATGACAGAAACAAATTTGTTGTAAATGATTGTGCAAAAATTCTTCGCGATTACAAACGCAGACAACGTGCAGGACGCCCCTGGCACCCATCTCTGACTATTGGTGATAATGCGCCAGACCAGATGAAAGAGCAGCTTCTCCGCATGTTTTGCGGTGCATATGATACCCTTACTTCTGTCGCTTTGTGCTGGCTTTCCCCTACAGATGAGGCAATGTTTGACGCCGTCGACGAGCTTGCAGAAGAGGGGCAAGAGGTTTCGGAAGAAGAATTTCTGGAAGTGTTCAATGCGTGGATTGATGACTGCTGCGATGAGGTCGCATTGGGTCAGACGATTTCCAATGATATCCGCAGTAACGTTCGAAAAGGGTATGGAGAAAGTGGATATGGCCTTTCAGAAGATTGGACTATGCCCGCAACGATTTGCAAGAAAATGGGGTGGGAGAAAAAAGGAGAAACACAGAGCATTTGGAAAAGAATATTGCAACGCCGTTTTCTTGAAAAAGGAGATTTCAGCAAGTGGTACATTGACCTCACGAAAGTTAAACCCTGCTTTGACTTGAATCACAAATGGTATCGTTGCCCAAAATGCTCAACAGTAACCCCTTACACATTAAAGGGAGGCTGCCCGAACTGTGGAGCTGATATTGACCATCCTATGACAGAAGAAGAACTTCATGCCTTGGATTTCTGGCGCGTTCCTGCCATCTCGGCCATAAGCGACAACCCAATCTATGTGATTGATACAGAAGAACATACGGCACAGCTTTCGTATAAAGACCAAAGTAATGATATGTGGTCAAGAACCGAGCAATATGAACTTCGATTCCAGGATATGGTTCGAAAAGATGAATCGCCCGTTGACATTTTAAGCAGTACAACAACGATGGAAGTTGGTATTGATATAGGCTCCTTGGTTGCTGTTGGACTAAGAAACATTCCGCCGATGCGTGAGAACTATCAACAGCGTGCCGGCCGTGCCGGACGGCGGGGTGCCAGCCTATCTACTATTGTCACCTACTGCGATAATGGTCCGCATGACACATATTATTTTCAAAACCCGGAACCGATGCTCCAAGGTGACCCTCGTCGCCCTTGGATTGATATTTCCAGTGAAAAGCTTATACAGCGTCATCTGAGTATGGTTGCATTGCAAGAGTTCTTGAAACAAGAAGCAAGTAGTCTCGAACTTATGGGCGCAGCAGAATTTGTGGACGAGAAACTGGAGGCATTCCAGAGTTTCCTGCGGTCGTTTCAAATGGTAGACCGCTTCTTGATTCCCGTGTCGTACCACGGAAGCTGTCAATTCAAGGAAACTTTGATAGACGAGCTTCAAAAGCTGAAATTGAAAAAGGAGGCGCACCCAGAACTTTATCAGGTTCCGGATGGCGTGACAACGAAAAGCAAATCGCTGTTAGACGCGCTCTATGAGGAAGGAATCATACCGACATACTCGTTCCCCAAAAATGTTGTTAGTACCTATATTTCGAACCAAGAGGGCAAACAACTTTACCAAGTGGAACGTGGCCTAGATATTGCTATCGGTGAATATGCACCTGGCCGTGCGATTGTCGTTGATAAAGCCACCTATCAAATTGGCGGTTTTTACTATCCAGGCAGCGAACGCAGAAAAGGATGTCTACTCAGCCCTGCAAAAGCTTTCGTTGATGACGAAAACTATTGCAAAGAGGTTGTAGAATGTCAGGATTGTGGATGGTTTGGGCTAAAGGAAGACCACATGAAAGCTTGCCCTTTCTGTGGAAGCCAAAACATTATGGAAACGAAACCCATGTTGCGTCCTTGGGGATTTGCTCCGAAGGATGGCCGTGCAATTCCAGAAGTGCTATTAGAAGAGGAAAGAACCGTCGTTCAGCAGCCGCTTTATTCCACTTTGCCTGAATCAGAAACGATGGCCGAAATTGCAAGCTGTAAGAATGTCCGTATGGCTTCACGAACCAATCAACGAATTATTATGATAAACAAGGGTATCGAAGGAAAAGGATTCACGGTCTGTTGCGATTGTGGCGCAGCCATGCCTGGTGATGGGGTGGATACGCTAAACGAAGTGAATCGTCCGTATATATCCAAGTATATCCGCAGTAATCGGTGCCGGCATACCAATACCAAACAAGTAAATCTGGGATACGACTTTATCACGGATATGCTTGTCTTGGAGATTTACATTGACCCCCAACAGGTAGAAACCGAGCGAAAAGACAATCTATGGCTTGCTCGCGCCGGGACATCTTTGGCCGAGGCAATTCGGTTGGTTATAAGCCGCATTATGGATATTGAATTTACGGAATTGATGACAGGATATCGTGTCCGTCGGAAAGGTCAAGATGTTTTCCTTGATGTGTATATCTATGACAACCTCTCCAGCGGTGCTGGATATGCCGTGGGAGTTGCATCAATCATGCCGGAAGTTCTTCATCAAGTTGATACAATGCTTTCTAACTGTACATGTAAATCGGCTTGTCGCGACTGCCTGAAGCATTACCGTAATCAGAATCTGCATGGCTTGCTTGACCGGCATGCTGCGTTGGAGCTTCTTCACTGGGCAAAGGATGGTACACGTCCTACTATGGCTCCCATTGCAGACCAAGTGCAGATGCTTATACCTTTGAAAGAGATACTTGAGAAAACAGGCATTCGGGTTTCCGTACGTGACGATAAAATCATTCTTCAGCTAGGAAATTCCGTGAAAGAGCTCAGAGTTTATCCGGCCATGTGGAAAAAGCCGGAAGAGCCAGAATGCATTTTCGTAAGCGACTCTTGCTTAAAGTATGCAAA
>DYBQ01000103.1 GCA_019418545.1 Clostridiales bacterium
CCTATGAGCACCACATCATGCTGGCGCAGGTAGGCATCCGGGAAACAGAAATTGACAAATATTTCCGTATTGTGTTTGATAATACCGCCGCCGACTGGACATTTGTCTGCCCGTCCGGGTATAAGGGAATCACAGACAAACAAAAACGGATTGCGGAGTTTTACAAAGACGGCTTCCGGCTGATTTCCGAAGCTCTGGCAGAAATCGGGTACTTCATCGAGCTGCGTATTCCTAGACGCTACCGCCGACATTTTGACATCATGAGCGGGAAACTATCTCAATAAACAAAAAAAGCCGCCCTACCCTGCCGGAGCAGGATAGGGCGGCAATAGATTGAGCTTACTCCATAGTGGAATAATCCCATCCGAAACAATGTGATTATACCACTTCCGGGGCAGGCTTGGCAAGTCATACCTGAAAGGTGGTATTTTTTATGCCCAAAAAGCGAAAAGACGGAAGGTATCAGAGAAAAATCACCCTGTCCGATGGCCGGCAGAAGATGGTATACGGCCGCACATTAGCCGAATTGAATGCAGCTGCCGACGCGGTCCGGGCAGAAGACCGGCAGGGTGTGAAAGTGGGTAATACCACGCTGGTGGGAGAATGGGCGAAAATCTGGCTGGAAAAGTATAAATCAGATTTGCGGCCCAACACTGTACGCATGTATCGGGATGCCTATAATGTACATATCATGCCGGAACTGGGCGCAATGATGCTGCGGGAAGTAAAACCTGTACATGTTCGGGCCGTGATGAAACGTGTGGCCGATAAATCCGAAAGCCTGCAAAACAAAGTGCTGCTCACCATGCGGCAAATTTTTGAAACTGCCAGGCAAAATGGGCTTATTGTTAAGGACCCGACGGAAGGGCTGAAAATTACGCCCCACGCCAGGCCGGAAAAGCCCAAGGTCCTTACTCCCCAACAGGTTAGAGCTCTTTTGACAGCTGATTTGCCGCCAAAATCCAGGGCGTTTGTAGGACTTTGCCTGTATTGCGGATTGAGGAGGGAAGAGGCACTGGGATTACAGTGGGGAGATATTGAAAGTGACCGTATAACGGTCCATCGGGCGATAACATTTATCGGGAACCAGCCAAATCCAGAACAGCAGCTGAAGACCAAGGCTTCTCACAGAACGGTTCCACTTCCGCTTTCTCTGAAAGAAATTCTGGAGCATATCCCTCGCAATGGATTGTATGTTATAGCGAAAGAAAGTGGGGAGCCTATGAGCAAAATATCTTTCAGAAGAATGTGGGAAAAAGTGTTGGCAGCCGTTGACTTCCCGCTCCACCCTCATATGCTCCGGCATACATACTGCACCAACTTATATTATGCAGGGGTTGATTTGCGTACCGCACAGTATTTAATGGGGCACAGCAGTATTACTATGACAGCAAAGGTTTATACGCATTTGCAGGCAGAAGACGGATTGAAAGCAGCTGACAAAATCAACGCCCGTTTTCAAGAGATAGGCTGACTACTTTTTGACTACCTCGCTGCAGACATTCCACGCTTTTCCACATATAAAAATCGTGTAAAATAGCCATTTTATAGGCGTTAATACACTGTAAAACAGCATCAGATTTGACTTTTAATCAGGGTGTCCGGGGTTCGAATCCCCGATGGTTCACCACAGGGAAGAAAGTTTTGGCTTTCTTCCCTGTTTTTTTGTTTTCACTCAAAAACCAAATCCCCCACATCCATATGGATATGGGGGATTTTTAATTTTTGCATTGCCAGTTTTATTCTTCATCACCGGCCTTAAAGTTATAGATTGGCCGGAGAATTTTTAGAACCTCGACTGTCGGCCCAATATTATCCAGAATATCCTGCATCCCCTTATAGGCCATGGGACATTCATCCAAAGTCGCCTTACTCACCGAGGTGGTGTAAACCTGCGCCATCTGCTTTTTAAACTCCGAAACCGTAAACGACTGTTTGGCGTCTCCCCGGCTCATCAGACGGCCTGCACCGTGGGGCGCCGAAAAATTCCAGTCCTCGTTGCCCTTGCCCACACACAAAAGGCTGCCGTCCCGCATATTGATGGGGATTAACAGCTGCTCCCCGGCCTGTGCAGACACAGAGCCTTTTCTCAGAATCATGGTTTCCATATCAATGTAGTTATGGATGGTAGTAAACTGTTCTTCCACATGCAGCTTCATGCCTTTGAGTATTTCATTCATCATGGCCTGCCGGTTTAGGGCAGCAAACCTCTGGACGATTTTCATGTCGTGGATGTATTGCTCAAACAGCTCCCCTGCTACATAGGCCAGCGGCTTTGGAATGGCAGTCTGCTTGGTGTTTTTGATTCGTTTGATTTCCTTCTGGATTTCCTTTTGACGGCCATCGCGCTTCATTTGGTCAATGATTGCCTCAATTGCCGCGTCATTGCTGCCATTCAGAGCTTTATAGCCTTCTTCCTGATAATATCTGGCTACCTCCATGCCCAGATGACGGCTGCCGGAATGGATAACCAGATACAGATTTCCTTCATCGTCCCTGTCCACTTCGATAAAATGGTTTCCGCCGCCCAGTGTCCCAATGCTCTTTTCCGCCCGCAAAATATCCACATGTTTGGCGCAGCAAAGCTCGCTTACATCAATCTGCGCCAAATAGGGGTGCGGCTTACTGCGAATGGCAAAGCCGGAAGGAATCTTTTCATAAATCAGCTTGTCCAGCTTTTGCAGCTCCAAGTGAGATTCCCGGATTCGCACCGTTTCCATGCCGCATCCAATATCCACGCCCACCAGATTGGGCACCACTTTGTCAGTAATGGTCATGGTCGTCCCAATGGTACAGCCAGCTCCTGCGTGAATGTCCGGCATCAATCGAATCCGGCTTCCCTGGGTAAACTCCTGATTGCACAATTCCATCACCTGTGCAATGGATGCACTGTCCACCACATCGGTAAAAATCTTCGCCGTATTATACTTTCCTCTGACTTCAATCATACGTTCCTCCTACAGTTTGTCGGTCTGCAATCTGTTTTCTTCCGTGTTTCAACCATGCAAATCGGCTTTTTGCTCCTCCTCCTTACTTTTCTTCGTAGAAGTCATATATTTTCGAAAGTCCACCTATAAATCCCAACTGCATTATAATCGATGATTTTATGATTGTCAATTGACGCTATGAAATGTTATAATTTAATACAACCCTACCCACTGATATTCAACCGAAGAGGAGCTGATTCTATGGCACTTTCCTATATCACCCGCGGGAACTCCTCCCCTCAGGGAAAGCCCCGGGTATATTTCTGCTGCCATCCAAAGGACCAGTGTATATTTTTGCAGCCGGTGGCACAAGAATTGCTTCATCTGCAAAACTGTGCCGTCTGGTATGATTCTGAGCCATTTTCGCCTGTGAAATGGGAAGCACGTCAGGATGATTTATCCCAAATGCAGTTGTTTGTCATACCGGTAACTTCCCGTCTGCTTACCGAGCCCTGTATCGCTATGGAAAAGGAATTCCCTTTTGCCGTGGAGCATCACATCCCCATTCTTCCCCTGATGCAGGAGCCGGGGCTGGAAAAATTATTCAATGAAAAGTGCGGAGACCTTCAGTTTCTGGATACCAATGCGCAGGACAGCACCGCTTTACCCTTTGAGGAAAAGCTAAAAAAGTTTTTGGATTCGGTTTTAATCGGCGATGAGCTGGCAGAGCAAATCCGTAATGCTTTTGACGCCTATATTTTTTTAAGCTACCGAAAAAAAGACCGCCGCCAGGCTCGGGAGCTGATGCGCCTGATTCACGAAAATGACTTCTGCCGGGATATCGCCATTTGGTATGATGAGTTTTTAACTCCTGGTGAAAACTTTAATCATGAAATTAGTAAGGCTTTGGACAAAAGCAAGCTGTTTACACTGGTAGTCACCCCCAACGTGCTGGAAAAAGAAAACTATGTCATGACTACCGAATATCCCATGGCGCAGCAGGCCGGAAAGCCCATTTTTCCGGTGGAAATGGAGTCCACCAACCGGGACGCACTGCAAAACAGTTTTCCCCGGCTGCCTTCCTGCACAGATGGGTATAATGCCCCGGCTTTGTCTAAGGAGCTTTTAAAGGCCGCCAAACAGCTGGCCTTGCAGCAGAATGACACAGACCCCCAGCATAATTACTATATTGGGCTGGCCTATTTGAGTGGGATTGACGTAGAAATCAATCACAGCCGGGCCGTGTCGCTGATTACCACCGCCGGAAAGGATGGCTATGAACCTGCCATAGAAAAACTGGTTTCTATGTATCAAAACGGCGAAGGCGTCCCTCGGGACTATCAGCAGGCCATAGGCTGGCAGCAAAAGCTGATAGACAGACGCATGGCACGGTGGCAAAATTCCCCAACCAAAAACAATTTTTCCATGCTGTGCAGCGCTCTGCGGGATTTGGGCGACTATGAGTGGGAACTGCTGCATACAGAAGAAGCCAAACGGGTATGGGAAGAAAGGCTTTTGCTTTTGTGCCTGCAAGTGATGGAGGAGCAAAATTGGCCAGTGGAAGACTGGTGTAAGGTAGGATATAGCCGAATGGGAACACTTTTGTTGGCAGAAGGAAAAGTTTCCCAGGCAAGAGGCTGGTTTGAAAAGGCTCTGCAAATGTCAAAAAAGGTGACGGCACAGGCTCCCACTGCCGAAAATTTGGAGGATTTGGCAGTGAGCTATGAAAAGCTGGGGGAAATTTGTCAGGCGGAATCAGACCTTTCCGCGGCAAAAGAGTGGTTTATGAAGATGCTGTCCGTGATGGAAAGGCTCGTCAGGGAACAGGAGCGCTCCGACTTTCGGCGGGATTTGGCGGTATGCTATGGGAAATTGGGGGAAGTTTGCCGTGGGGAAGAAAACCTTCCTGCAGCAAAAGAGTGGTTTGAAAAGGCTCTAAAAATTTTTGAACAGCTAACTGCTGAAAACAGCACCATAAAATCCCGCCGGGATATTTCCCTGGGATATGAAAAGTTAGCAGGGATTTGCCTCGAAAAAGGTGACTTCCTGGAAGCGGAAAAATGGCTGCATAAAAAACTGATGGTTTCGCAAATGCTGGCCGAGGACACCTCTATGCACAGCGACCTGCGGGATGTTTCTGTCTGTTATGAAAAATTGGGTGTGCTTGCACAGGGAAAAGGAGACCTTTCTGCCGCCAAAGGCTGGTTTGAAAAAGGGCTGGCCATTTCTCAAAAACTAGACTGCCAAAGCCACACAGCAGGAACCCAGCGTGATTTAGCCGTAAGTTTACTCAAGATGGGAGAGGTTTCTCTGGCCGTGGGAGACTTGCCGGATGCCAAACTCCGGTTTGAACAGGCTTATAATATTCTCAGGAAAAGAGTCAGCCACTCGGACACGGTGGAAGCCTCCATGGATTTGGCCGTGGTGGATATGAAGCTTTCAGAAATTGCACAGCAAACCGGCACGCCCGCCGAGGTCAAACAATGGCTTTTAGAAGCGCTGTCCGTTTTGGAGCCATTATCTCACAAGACAAGCACACAAGCCATACGGAAGGATTTGTCCATATGTTTAAACCGTTTGGGAAGGCTTTCCCGGCTGGAAAATGATTTTGCGTCAGCCAAAAGCTGGTTTGAAAAATCATTGGCGATTTTACAGCAGCTTTCAGAAGAAAACGAAAGTTTACCGTCCATGCGGGGACTATGCGTTGCCTATCAGGAAATGGGAAACCTTTGTCTGGACGAAGAAGACCTGCAAGGAGCTGCATCCTGGTTTATCAAAATGCTGTCTGCTGCCCAAAAATTGGCACAGCAAAGCCATGCGCCGGATGACTGGGACAAAGAAGCAATTTCCTGGTATAAGCTGGGCTTACTTCCGGTTCGCGACAGGGTTTCCTATCTGGAAGAAAGTATCCGCATTTGGTCCCAGCTGTCCCTGCAATACCCGGACGTCCCTCGCTATGCACGGAATCTGAAAATTGTACAGGATATCTTAGCGGAAATCACAGAAAGTTAAACGGCAGTCTTTCCTATTCCGTCAGCTCCCGGAACCACTGCTCTTCCATGGAAGGATTGAGCGCCCGGTTAATGGCCATGGACAGCAAAGCGGCCGCCCGGCTCACCAGCAAATCAATTTCCCGAACGGTAATGGTCAGAGGGATTTCGGGCGTTTCGGGGAGCTTTGCGGCCTCTTTATCCAAAAGCTCCCGTGCCAAAACACTTCCGTCTATCACCGTAGGCACTCCAAGGCCGATTACGGGAACGCCAACGGTTTCCCGGTTCAGCTGCGGGCGATGGTTCCCCACACCGGAGCCGGGCGCAATGCCGCTGTCTGTTATCTGTACTGTGCATCCCATACGCCCCAGTTCCGAGGCTGCCAGCGCATCTACGGCAATCACCGCCGCAGGATGAAGCTGCTTCACCAGCGCCGCCAAAATTTCTCGGGTCTCCATGCCCGTCATCCCCAAAACCCCCGGAGAGCAAACGGAAACCGGGCGGATATTGGTAAGGCCCGCTACCCGTCCCAGCTCTTTTTGAATATGCCGGGTAGCCAAAATTTTGTCGGCAGTGAGAGGACCCAGCGCATCGGCCGTAAGGCTTCGGTTTCCAAGCCCCATAATTAGCACATTCCCCTCTTTGGGGAGCATCTCTTGCAGGATTTGGGCAACAAGGTCCTCCCCCTCTCCGGTATAATCAAAATGGTCGGAAAAAGCTGGAAGCTGTATGGTGCAATACCTTCCCAAAGGCTTTTGCAATCGGGCGGAAGCCTCCTCTGTCAGAATGTCTACAATCGTAATCGTATAGCATCCCTGCTTTCTTTCTAACACCGAAACCCCACTATTTTCCCCTTTCTCGTTTGCGGCTGCTTCCACCGCCAAGTCTGTTCGATACATCATTGCTAAAAATCTCCCCTTTTGATTACAGATTTCTGGTACACATAAAAACAGGAATTTTGAAAAAAATCTTGCATTTTATTTGCTTTCGTGCTATCATTACTTGTACGCGAAAAAGTGTAGAAGGAGGTGTAACCATGCCGAATATTAAATCTGCCAAGAAGCGTGTTAAGGTAATTGCTACCAAGACCATGCGGAACAAGGCTATCAATTCCGCACTGAAGACGGATATGAAGAAGGCTAACGCTGCTATCGAAAGCAATTCTGCTGACAAAGCAGAGGCTGTGCGCGTTGCGATCAAGAAGATTGATCAGGCTGCCGCCAAGGGAATTCTGCACAAGAATACCGCTGCCAGAAAGAAGTCTGCTCTGGCTCGCAAGTTGAACGCCAGCGCCTAATGCATCATGGGCTGTTTCGGCCGATGGTTCATCTTTCCTGATTCACTGGTTTTTCCTGTTTTGTAACCAAAGCAGGCACAGCCAGAAAATGCAATGAAGAAGCAGAGTGTTTCACTCTGCTTTTTATTTTTCCCAAAACTGCAAATTTATTTGACTTTTTCACAAAATTTGGGTATCATAGTCCTATAGAATCATTATGATTTGTTACGCCCCGCTTATGCGGCGACATCCGTATTCTTTTTGGAGGTGCTCAAATATGAAGAAGTGCAGTAGCAAAATTGGTCTAATCATCGGCATCGTTTCCATCGCGGCGGCAGTTGCGGCAATTGTTACGGCAGTGGTGCTGTTCTTCGATAAGAAGAAAAAGGACGAGGAAGAACTGGAGCACTATCTGGACTGCTCCATTCAGTAATTTTTACAGATTTTCTAAAATGGGGTTCCGTTTGAGCGGAATCCCATTTTCTTGTTTTATAGCTGCCGAAAACCAAGCGGCACATCCTATCAAACGGAGGAAATGATTTTTCATGTACATTGCCGATTTACACATTCATTCCCGGTTTTCCCGAGCCACCAGCCGGGATTGCGATGCGCCCCATTTGGACTTGTGGGCGAGATATAAGGGTATCACCCTGATTGGTACGGGGGATTTTACCCATCCGGCCTGGCGAAAGGAGCTTTCCGAGTGTCTGGTTCCCGCTGAAGAAGGGCTGTATACTTTGCATCCGTCTTTCCGTTTGCCCGGCGGGCCGGAGAGCAGCCCCACTCCCCGTTTTGTGGTGAGCGGCGAAATCAGCACGATTTATAAAAAGAACGGGCGCACCCGAAAAGTCCATCACCTGCTGCTTTTGCCCGGTTTGGAGGACGCCCAGCGGCTTTCCCAAAAGCTGGAAGCCATTGGCAACCTTCATTCTGACGGCCGCCCAATTTTGGGGCTGGACAGCCGGGATTTGCTGGAAATCGTACTGGAAACCTGTCCCAAAGCCGTTTATATTCCCGCTCACATCTGGACGCCCCATTTCTCCCTGTTCGGCGCTTTTTCCGGGTTCCAGACGCTGGAAGAATGTTATGAAGACTTAGCCCCTTATGTAAAAGCGGTGGAAACGGGGCTTTCTTCCGACC
>DYBQ01000104.1 GCA_019418545.1 Clostridiales bacterium
GGCAGGCAACTGGGGCAGCGCATCGGCAGGCGAAAGTGGCAGCGCAGCGGCAGGCAAGCAGGGAATTGCCTGTTGCCGTGGCGGCAAGGTGAAAGGTGATATAGGGGCTGTATTAGCATTATCCGAGATTGACGATAACGGAAACAACATATCTGCAAAGGCTGTTATTGTAGACGGGAAAACCATCAAAGTAAATACCTGGTACACCCTTAAAAATGGGGAGTTTGTGGAGGCGAGGGGGTGATTCATTGAAATTCAAAACTACGCAAAGGGAAATTCGGTCACAATATGCACAGGTCATTGCTGTCCCTTACTGCCGGCTTCAAACACTTCTCTGTTATGAAATACCAACCGCATATACAACGCGCAGAGAAGGCTGGGGCGCCGACATCTACATTTTTGAATCTCCCAATTTGGGGAAAGTGGCTATCTCCACAGGTTATGCTCCATTTGGCAACATAAGCCCCAGCTATGAATTGAATTGTGCATATGAAGAAAGGGCTCAGAAAATTAGATGGGATTATTCCCTCACATGGAAAGAACAAAAACAGATGCTGCACCAATTAGTTTTAGATTATATTGCAGAAGTAAAAAAGGTTTTGGGGTAAACAAATGGAATTGTTAAATGAAATTTATAAAAAAGATGAATTGTTTTACTGGTGCAACTGCCTTGGCGAAATCAACATGCCGGGTGATGGGCACTTTATTGTACATAATCCAAAAGAGCTTCCGCCTCGTTATTTTGAGCTTTATGAGAAATATCAAATGGAAACGGATGACTGCCATCGTTATGTAGTCTCTTTTCGCGGCCGTCCTGGCATGCTGCTAACTGCATTACATGACGAGGGGTATTATTTCGATGTTTTAAATATGAAAAGCAGGGCGGCAACACTTGACGGAATTATGACAAGGGAATGTATCAGGAAAATTGCCGCTCTTCTTGTTATGCGGCAGTGTGAAAAAATGTCACATGACAAGAGGTTAGATGGATGTATTCCTATCTTTGGAGAGGACACCGACCCTGATGGTCACGAGTTAGCATTGTTTATTCCTGAAGACAGAGCATCAGATATTGACAGCCTCCAGAAAATATTTTTGGAATATTGTTGGACAAGAGCAGACGAAAGAACTCTCATTCGTTCATCCTCCTGTTTTTATTTTATAGAATAACCAAGCCTTCTAAGCGGTCGTTCCACAGTAACTGTTTTTAACAAAAGGAGAATTTTATTATGTCTAAATTTAAGGTTGGAGATTTTGTGAAGGGAAATGCATTGGCCGATGAACATTACGGAATTACAAATTCCAAAATGAAAAAGGCCCGTGTGATCCATGTGGATAAAAACGAAACAATGATGAAGTTGCTCATTGCCGAACATGAAAACAAAAGTTATATTGGCGAGAAGTGTATGGTAACACATTTCGAGTGCTTCGACCTCTGCAGCCCCGAGCATCTCAATGAGCCCCCTGAAATGAAAATCTCTAAGATTGAAATAGGAGATAAAATCAAAATCAAACCCTGGTCTGAGATTCGAAAGACCCTGAAGGAAAATTGTACAGACTCTCACGATAGATTCTTTAGCTTTGTAGGAATGAGTATTTACTGCAACAGTGTTCTCCGCGTCGATCATGTAGGCTTGACTTCAAATGGGAAATATGTTTGTGCGAAAGGATGGTCCTGGTCCCCTGAATGGTTTGATGTAGTTGCTGAAGACGCTACTTGCGATGAAGCGCTTGTCAGTGAAACAACGTCCTCCAATGGAAAAGAAAAAATTGAAATCGAAGTGGATTTAAATTTCCCAGCAGAGGCCTATCACAAGGCCCATCTCGCCGTTGAAGAAAAAATCAAATCCTATCGCAAATTCAAAAAAGAATGGACAAAGGAAGAGCTTCAAGAGGCGCAGCGCCTTGCAGAGGAAATGGTTCTGGAGTTGTATCGAAAAAGAGTCAGCCCAGTGTTTTATGTTAGAAAAGAATTTAACCCGGACAACGAAGAAATTTCTTTGAATTGCAACTTTGGCACTCCGAAAGGTTATGGGAAATTTCATTCTTCCCCTGCCGGTGATGACATCTATAACGAAACCATTGGACGCTGCGTTTGTCTGTGCAAGGCCACCGGCCGCAAAATCCCAGATTTTATTCTGCGTAAATGAGGAATGAAAAAATGGATAAAAGGTTTGAAGAACTAAAAGAGTATAGGAAATCCAGTTTATATCCCAACAAACCGGAACAGAAGAACGGGTTTTATTTTGTCCCAGTCAATTGAAAGAAGGGTGATTATGAAAGTAAAACCTCAAATCACAATCGAGACATTTACCAAATCCTATCACATAGATGTAGAAGCGCTTTGCAAATTGCTAGGTGTCCCCAGTATAAAAGATGTCCATGCGATTAAAACTACTCTTTCTCAAGGGGATAAAAGTATTATTGCATACGCCTTTCCAGGTGATGGCGATCCTTTCGTTGTAGTGGATGGGGCGACAAATGAAAACTATTTTTATTTTGCAAGTGTCATGATGCCTAATGAAAATGCTCCAAACGATTTTGTTGCCCAACTGTATGCGGGAGGCGCCAGTTATGAGGTCGATTGTCCTATCGCTATGGTAAAAAGCTGTGCAAGCGGGCGAAATCCTTCCGGTGAAGCATATAGCGCCGGAAAAGGCTTGACAAAAATCGTGTATGTGGACCCCGAAGTGGCGGTGGCACAGTACCGGACATGGGGAGAAAATCTCCCAACGCCGGAACACGCGGAGGAGTAAAAGAAATAGCACTCTGCAAAAAAGTATAAAGGGGTAAGAATACGGATGCCATTGATGCACAAAGTGATTAAAACCACTTTCAGTATTCGGTGCAGGCGCTTCTTTTGTTGAGAAAGCAAATTTTTAAAACAGGAGGTCGAAACGTGACTTACGAACAACTGTGCAAAGATTTTCTTTTTAACGCCACAAAGACAACCGCCCAGTATAAACAGGGCGATTACCTTATCCGCCTTGTGAAAATCCCTGTGAACAAACATGTTGAGGCATTGTATATGTCATATAACTACATGGGCAGGAAAGAAAAATACTTTTTCTCCAGAGAAAAAACTATGGATTTTGCCGGCTATGTCGTTAAACACAAAGAACTCAAATTAAGCACATATAACTTCCGCAAAAGTGCAGCCGAAGACATCCCTGACCTGGACTCTGATTTTTCTGATCGACTGTCAGAAAAAATCACACGCCGTGCCGTCGAATTCGTTCAGAATGAATCACTGCCACAGCTTTCTGAAATGGATCAAAAGAACGCCGAGAAAGAAGGCTGCCGTCTATTTTTCTATGAGCTGCCACAAGAGCTTTTTCCGAAATTTATCAGCAGTAATGATATTACAGAAGATATCGTTATTGATGCCCTTTCGGGAGAGCCGGGCTGGGATGAAAAGCTGGCAAGAGAATTTCTGGAAGCAGAAGCGTCTTACAGTCGAAAAAGTCGGAAGGAAGAACTTCTCGGAAATCTTGCTTTCAGGAAAATGGCCCGCGAGGTTGCAACGGCATGTGAAGAAGATAAAAACAGTATGTTGTACCAGCGGCGTGAAATGAAACGAGCTGTAGGCGACGCAAAAACGGTCACTGTAGATTTCATGTCCAAAGAAAATACATTGGAAACCACCAAGATAGAAGTCAAAGCTTTTACTTATTTAAACGGCGGCCAGGCGGCCAGTATCTCTACTTATTGTATTTCGCCCGAAAAAGAACGAAAGCGAGTGGAGGCGCTGGCCTGTGAAAAATATTCCAGCGAGTTCCCTGTTGAACGCATCATGGCTATCCGATATGGCAAAAAAGCATTGTGGAAGAAGGAGCAATAAAACTATCCAGCATTTTGAATGGCACGAAGGGGGAAGGGTTATGAATTTAGGCGAACGAATGAAAGAATACGAATATGTTACCCGGACGCACCTGGTTCGCAGAACGCCAGTCATCATCCGTGTTGACGGCAAGGCGTTTCACACATTTACCAAGGGAATGCAAAAGCCGTTCGATATGGTACTTATCAAAACCATGCAGGACACAATGCAGTATCTTTGCGAAAATATTCAGAACTGCGTCCTGGGGTATACCCAGTCGGATGAAATCACACTGGTTTTGGTCGATTATAAGTCTCAGGATACATCGGCGTGGTTCGATGACAATATTCAGAAAATGTGCAGCATTTCCGCTGCAATGGCAACGCTGGCGTTCAACAAGTTTTTCATTCGAAATGTTGAAGCCGGCCGGCCGATGGGTGACAAATGGAACAAGGCTCTGTTCGACAGCCGCGTGTTCAATTTGCCCAAAGAAGAGGTATGCAACTGCCTTATCTGGCGCCAGCAGGATGCAACGCGCAATTCCATTCAGTCTCTTGGGCAAGCACATTTTTCTCATAGTGAGCTAAAGGGAAAGTCATGCAATGAAGTGCAGGACATGCTTATGCTTCAAAAGGGCATTAACTGGAATGACCTGCCCGTCCAGCTAAAACGCGGAAGCTGCTGTGTCAAAGAAACGCGAATTATTAACAAGGGCACGCCCCGCGAAGGCGTCCGCAATCAGTGGGTTGTTGACGCCAGCATCCCTGTCTTTACACAGGATAGGGGATATATTGAAAGTCGAATTATGTAAAGCTTTCCTTGCTCAAAACAGCGCCTGTTTCAGAAGGCGGTTTGTACAGAAAGACCTTGCAAAATTCAGGACGTATCACACAGAAAGGAGAAACTATGGGCTATACCGTAAACGGTGTTCAGTACGACTATGATTCTCATGCAAACCAGAAAATCAAAAGGGAATTTGTAGACCGCGAAGTCCTTTGCTGCATGACAAGCGAGGTGGAATATATTCTTCGCCAGTCCATTGACGGCAACATAGAAGACATCCCGTTTACAAACGATGACGTTGAAAATTATTACAAGCGTTCCTGTGAAGAGTGCGGCTGGGATGAGTTTGAAGAACTCACGCCGGAGGATGAAACTGTCGAAATCAAAACAAATGAAGATGGCAAATACTTATGCCCCGTCTGCGGAACGGAGTGGAATACGGAGTCTGAAGCCAGGGAATGCTGCAGCAGCGAAACGCTCTATCGCTGTTCATACTGCGATAAGCTTTATACACCGGAAGAATACGAGAATATGGAAGAAAACCCGCAGGAGGTCTATGAATGGTGGGCTGTCACAAACTGGCTTGGGGAAAAGCTGAGAGATTTTGGCGAAGTTGTCATAGAGTGCTGGGGGCACTGGTATTGGGGCCGCTGCTGCACCGGGCAGGCCATTTACTTGGATTATATTATTTCCCGCATCTGCCACAACATGGGCATCCTGGAAGGGCAGAAATATTCCTGGGAAAAGGAAGTGGGGTAAAGCCTTGAAAATAAAACAAATCACGGCCATCAGTCCTGAATATGGCTATCAGGCAAAAACCTGGTACGAACTTAGCGAGTGTGAATTTGCCGCCGGCTATTCCATGCTCTCTGAAAACGAGCTTTATCAAATCTACAATTTCTGCAGGCATAAGCTCATGCAGGAATTTGTGCGCGACAATTACCCTTATCTGGCAGAGGACGCCTGTGATGTGCTTGCGCCACAGATGGTAGAAGAGCTCATCGCAGACATCGAAGCCCTCCAGTCTAAAATGGAGCTTACAGATTATGAGGCGCTCGAAGAGGCGGTTGAACAGCGCCGCATGAAGGCAATCCAGAAAGAAAGTCCAGTTCTGAAAGAAATTTGCTAAGGAGGTTTCTTATGAAAGTCTATGTGCTCAGCGTGTACGGGGAGAATCCTGACAGAGATTTTCATTATGTGCACGGTGTATATCAAACACTTCTCAAGGCGCACAATGCCATGGAGGAAGAGTATTTAAAGAAAAAAGAAGAAGTCCGTAAAAGCGGGGCACAGCTCGATGACGATTACGACAACTTCGGCTTGTGGTATGCCTCCTTTGCCACAAAAGGCCAAATGCCCTACAGCGACTACGAGGCAATTTATCGCTATGAAATCACAGAAACGGAATTGGAGTGAGTGTGCATGACTTTGACGCAGTACCGAAAAATCTGTACGCCGGAAGAGCTGTCTCCTTTCTGGATTGGGCAGTGTTATGGCTACAAAAACCTTTCGCTGCGCCCGGAAGATTGGGCGTCGCTTCCCGATGATGAAATCATCTATATCCCCGAAGCGGCTTACGATAAAGGCTATCTGGAATTGGATGATGTTTACACAAAGCGGGATTTTGAAGCCATTGCCGGTGCATGCGCATGCGGTCTGTTTTTTTCCTGCGACTGGCAGACACCGGAAGCTCTCTGGCGTGAGTGGGAAATAGACGATGAGAACGAAGACGGAGGTAACACATCTGAAATGAATTCCATCCATGCGCAGTCGCCTTACCGCAGTGTCAACGAACTCACCCTGTCCGAGCTGGAAGAGCTACGTGACAATTATTTCTGGAGTGAGGAATATACCGGTTCTGCTCTCGATCCTGAAAAAATTTCCCTGCGGGAGGTCGTGCAGCATTTTCAGGGCACCAGCTTTGTACGGGATGATTTCTTTTGCAACCAGGAATCCTGAAAGGGGAAAGTGTATGTTTGTTGTTACCGATTGCACAAGGCCGTCACCTTGCAAAATGAATTCAATTGATGTAAAGGGTGTGCGAGACATTGTGCTTGGAATAACAGGTTATGAAGAAATCGCGGATATGGCATTCAGGCACGCAGGGAATATGCAGTTTGGTGATTCTCTTATTGTGAACCCCTATTTTATTTTAGATTGCATAGAGGAGAGTGAAGCATGAAACAGTTTTCGTTTGGTCTTGTCTATTATGCCGCCTCGCGCGAGCTCAGCATCGTCAGCGATGCAGGCGCTGCCGTCTATCACAATGTGGAAAAGGCGCACATCCCTGTCTTTGTCCGTGAGTTTTTGCAACAAAAGAAAGAGGCGTGGGGGCCGGTGCTCTATGGGCGTGCTTGAACTCTTTGTACTTATTGTGGTTGTTGTGCTTGCCTTCGCACCAAAGGAAAAATGAAGCGAAATCCGGTTGGTGTGAAAGTTAATCGTCCACTGCTCCGCCCACCAACCAGGCGCCCAGCTGGTTACTTGGCGCCCCTCACGATACATGGTGAGGTTTTCCTTTCGCCAGCCGTCCGGTTCTGTCGGGCGTCTGGTTGATGGGCGGAAACAAAGCATTCTGTTTTCCAGAAGTAACGTTTGAAAGAAAGGGTGAAAAAGAAACATGAGGCTATATCGCTTTTACCAGGGTGGTTTTCAGTTCAAGCGCGTCAGCAAACGCACTGCCCGCCGGGCGTACCAAACCGGCTTTACGGTCATCATGTGCCCCTCTAACCTGCGGCCTTTCACTCCGTATCATCACGAGCACACCATCAACCGAAAAGACAGGGCGCATTTTATCGCAGATGAAACCGGCGCCCTCAACGATTTCAATAACCTTGTCGCATCTTTTGAATATTACAACTGCATAAATGCCGAAACCGGGCGCTATGCGTCTTTCTATCTTCCGGTAAAGGCTGTTGATGCCTTCACCGGCGGGGCGCCTTCCATGGGCACTCTGAAAACCCTCGAAGAATATGATTATGCTTACTTAAAACAGCCCGCTTTACTTTCAGGAGGAATCAGCTATGAATGAAATCCAAATCCAGTCCATTATTCATACAGCCGAATCACTTGATTGGTGCGTATCCTGTTCCAGGCAGCGATATGCGGGGCAAGAGGAATACTGCACCCTTGAATTGGAACGCTATTCTCCCGCCGGGGAAGACTTTATCTTCACAGCGGGCGGCACAACTCCGAATGAAATCATAGGGGATATCATCGATTATGCCCGGAATTTTGATACGGAAGACCACATCACAGAAATGCTCATCGCAAAGCGGAACGGCCTTGCCGGCGTGCCGGATGTCCAAACACTTGTAGAGGATGCCGACGAAATCGCCTTCATGCTTTGCGAATTAAGCGGCGCCCTGCGGCCGATTTTAAAAGAGGTGCAATAATGGAGAAATATGATTTTGCAATTGAAAAGGCTTTCTTTCTGCTGAACAACGGTTACATTTTGCATGTGAATGGCGAAGACGCAAGCGGTGAAATTTGGAAAAAAGACGGATTCTTTCTTTGGAAATGTTCCGGGCAGAGTGCAAATAAGGCGACAAAAAAGGAACTGCAATGGATATTGGACACTATTTTCAAAAGCCGCAGCTATCTTGTTTTTTCCAATTGGTGTGACGTACAGTTGTCGTTTTCATGTTATGACGAACGCTCTTTGTGGCTGTTTTCAGATGGTAAATATACGGG
>DYBQ01000105.1:0-3455 GCA_019418545.1 Clostridiales bacterium
GAAGAGGCGGCGATGGCGGCGAATACGGCGCCACTACCGGCCGTCCCCGCCGTATGGGCTGGCTGGACTTGGTGGCTTCCCGCTATGGCTGCCAGGTACAGGGCGCTACCGGTGTGGCTTTCACCGTGCTGGACGCTCTGGGCTATCTGGATGAAATTCCTGTGTGCGTGGGCTATGAGTTGGACGGCCAGCGCATCGACCACTTCCCGGTAACTTCCAAGCTCAAGCGCTGCAAGCCCATTCTGGAAGTGCTCCCCGGCTGGAAGTGCGATATCCGCGGCATCAAGAAATATGAGGACCTGCCGGAAAACTGCCGCAAGTACATCGAGTTTGCGGAAAAGCACCTGGGCGTGCCGATTACTATCGTTTCCAACGGTCCTTCCCGTGACGATATCATTTATCGCTGAAAAACCGCATAAACTGTAAGGAAAAGCGCCCCAGCTGTCCGGTGATTTTCAAAAAGCACCGGCAAACCGGCGCTTTTCCGATTCATTCAGAAATAGCTGTTTTTACCGGATAAAGGAGGCTGGACGCCATGTGCGGAATTGTCGGGTATATTGGAGAAGAACAGGCTGCGCCTTTGCTTTTGCAGGGACTGGAAAAACTGGAGTACCGGGGGTATGATTCCTCCGGAGTGGCGGTGTATACCGGTGAAAAACTGGAAGTCGCCAAAGCCAAGGGACGGCTGAAAATCCTCAGCGATATGCTGGATGAGGGAAAGAGCCTTCGGGGTACCATCGGTATCGGCCACACCCGTTGGGCGACCCACGGTGCGCCGTCGGATATTAATTCCCACCCGCAAGTCAGCGATTCGGGAAAATTCGCGGTAGTGCACAACGGTATCATCGAAAACTACCTGACCCTGAAAACCTTCCTCATGGACCGGGGTGTCACCTTTGTTTCCGAAACCGACACCGAGGTAGTGGCTCAGCTGCTGGAATATTACTACAAAAAGTATCAGTGTGATATTCTGGAAGCTATGATTCGGGTCATTCATAAGGTGGAAGGCTCCTATGCGTTGGGGGTCATCTGTCAGGATTGCCCCGATGAGCTGTATGCTGTTCGAAAAGACAGCCCGCTGATTGTCGGGCTGGGGCAGGGGGAAAACTTCATCGCCTCCGACGTGCCTGCCATTCTGGCAAAAACCCGGGAAATCTACCGTTTGAGCGACAATGAGATTGTACGCCTTACTCGAAACGGCGTGACCGTGTTTAATACTGATAGGGATGAAGTATACAAAGAGCCGGTACACATCGACTGGGACGTTTCCGCAGCGGAAAAGGGCGGCTATGAGCACTTCATGTTCAAAGAAATCATGGAACAGCCAAAGGCTATTCGGGACACCATTTCCCCTCGCATCCGGGACGGGAAAATCGTGCTGGACGACATCACCCTCACTCGGGAGCAGGTAGAAAACTTCCATCGAATTGTCATTGTGGCCTGCGGCTCCGCTTATCATGTGGGCGTGGTGGCAAAATACGCGCTGGAACAGCTCACCCGGATTCCGGTAGAGGTGGACGTGGCGTCGGAGTTCCGGTATCGCCACCCCATTATCGACGACAAGGCGCTGGTGCTGATTATCAGCCAGTCCGGTGAAACCGCCGACACCCTGGCCGCCATGCGGGAGGCCAAACGGCTGGGCGCGCGGACCCTTTCCATCGTCAACGTGGTGGGCAGCTCCATTGCCAATGAGTCCGACGATGTGCTGTATACCTGGGCTGGCCCGGAAATCGCCGTGGCTACCACCAAGGCTTACAGCACCCAGCTGGCAGTGGTATACCTGCTGGCGCTGTATCTGGCCGATTTGCTGGGAACCATTTCTCCCGAAGAGTATGCAAGTTATCTGGATGATTTGCAGAAGCTTCCCGAGCAGATTGAAGCGGTGCTGCAAAACCGGGAGCATATCCAGTATTTTGCTTCCCGGAACTTTAATGCCAAGGATATTTTCTTTATCGGGCGGAATATCGACTATGCCTTGTCGCTGGAAGGCTCTTTGAAGCTGAAAGAGATTTCCTATATCCACTCGGAGGCTTATGCAGCCGGTGAGTTGAAGCATGGCACCATTTCTCTGGTGGAGGACGGCACGCTGGTAGTGGCGCTGGCTAGCTATCTGCCGCTGTTTGAGAAAACCATGAGCAATGTGAAGGAAGTCAAAGCCCGGGGCGCCTATGTGCTGGGTCTGACGGTAGAGGGGAAGACGGAAATCGAAAAGGAAACGGATTTCGTCTTTTACCTGCCCGCCACCAATGCCATGATGCAGCCTTCGTTGATGGTGGTGCCCTTGCAGCTGTTTGCCTATTACGTCGCGGCCATGAAGGGCTGTGATATCGATAAACCGCGGAACCTGGCAAAATCCGTGACCGTGGAATGACCGTTCTCTTGGAGAACAGTGAAAATAATAAAATGAAAGAACAGGATGGATGAATGTATGGCGCAGAATGAAAAAGTTCTGGTAGTGGACTTTGGTGGGCAGTATAACCAGCTCATCGCCCGCCGTGTCCGCGAATGTAATGTCTATTGCGAGATTATTTCCTATCGTGCCGGCCTGGATGCAATCCGCGCCGCCAATCCGGTAGGTATTATCCTTACTGGCGGCCCCAACAGCGTGTATCTGGAGAATGCTCCCACCATGGATTCCGCTCTTTTTGAGCTGGGAATCCCGGTGCTGGGCATCTGCTATGGCAGCCAGCTGATGAGTCACCTGCTGGGCGGACACGTGTGCCGCGCACCCGAGCGGGAATACGGCAAGACTCTGGTGCACACCAGCGAAGAAAGCCCGATTTTCCAGAACGTGAGCCGCGACACCATCTGCTGGATGAGCCACAACGATTACATCGAGACTCCGGCTCCCGGCTTTACGATTACCGCTTATACCGATAATTGCCCGGTTGCTGCCGCAGAAAACCGCGAAAAGAACCTGTATGCTGTACAGTTTCATCCCGAAGTACTGCACACCCAGGAAGGCAAGCAGATGCTGCACAACTTTGTGTACAATGTGTGCGGATGTAAGGGCGACTGGAAGATGGATTCCTTTGTGGAGAGAAGCATCGCCGCTCTGCGTGAAAAGATTGGTGACGGCAAGGTGCTGTGCGCCCTTTCCGGCGGCGTGGATTCCTCGGTGGCAGCCGCTATGCTCTCCAAAGCAGTGGGCAGCCAGCTGACCTGCGTTTTTGTAGACCACGGCCTTCTCCGTAAAAATGAGATGGAGCAGGTGTGCGAAATCTTTGGCGGCGGCGAATTTGAGATGAACTTTATCTGTGTGGACGCCCGCCAGCGTTACTATGACAAGCTGGCCGGGGTAGAGGAGCCGGAGAAAAAGCGCAAGATTATCGGCGAAGAATTCATCCGTATTTTTGAAGAAGAGGCCAAGAAGATTGGCCGGGTGGATTTTTTGGTGCAGGGAACCATTTACCCCGATGTGGTAGAGAGCGGCCTGGGCGGCGAGAGCACCGTCA
>DYBQ01000105.1:3465-6000 GCA_019418545.1 Clostridiales bacterium
GTCCCACCACAACGTAGGCGGACTGCCGGACTATGTGGATTTCAAGGAGATTGTGGAGCCGCTTCGTGATTTGTTTAAAGACGAAGTGCGGCAGGCAGGCCGCGAGCTGGGCTTGCCCGAGTATCTGGTGAGCCGCCAGCCCTTCCCGGGACCAGGTCTTGCTGTGCGCATTATTGGCGAAGTGACCCCGGAAAAGGTGGCCATGGTGCAGGATGCCGATGCCATTTGGCGGGAAGAGATTTCCAAGGCTGGGCTGGAAGGCCAGCTGAGCCAGTATTTTGCTGCACTGACCAATATGCGCAGCGTGGGTGTTATGGGTGACGAGCGCACCTATGATTATGCCATTGCCCTGCGTGCCGTCACCACGGTGGACTTTATGACCGCAGAGTCGGCGGAAATTCCGTGGTCCGTGTTGCAGACGGTTACCAGCCGTATTGTCAATGAAGTCAAGCACGTGAACCGCGTGCTCTATGACTGCACCGGAAAGCCCCCGGCCACCATCGAATTTGAATAATGCAGGAACCTCAAAAAACCTTGATTTTAAGCCATTCTTTGAGGTTGCAAGTGCCTTTTGATACTAATTTGATACTATTCAAAAGCCACACATTATTATAGAGAGACATGAAAATGCCCTCTGGAAAACGGTAAGTTTTTCAGAGGGCTGTTTTTATGTCTCTATTCTTTTCTCCATTTCTTATGCGGTTCATGCCTGCCGCAGTCGTCTGCGGTCTGCGGCCAGTTCAGTTTCCATTCCTGATATTCCTCTTTGGTAATCTCGCCGCTGACCAACTGTTTTTTGCGAAGCTGCCATTCTTGCAGAAATTCGTCCAGCAGGCGGTAACGGAAACTGACAGCCATATGCTTTTCCGGGAAGTCCGGGTCGGTGGTATCTGTGACTTCATAAATCCGAGTGCCGGGGTAATGTTCGTCCAATTCAAAGAGGGTATACATGATGTCCTCTGCGGCGTACAAAGTCGGCTCATACAGAGAACGATAGTTTACATCCAGCACTTCCGCAATTTTACGAAGTAAATCTTCTTTGGGTGTGCGAGTGTTGCTTTCATACTGTGCTATGCGAATGTCGGCACTCTTTTCGTCAAAGCCTACGGCAATGCCTAATTCCTTTTGCGTCATGCCCCGGAAATTGCGCACACGTTTGATACGGTCTCCTACTGCCATATGCAAACCTCCTGACTAAACAAATTTGTTGAATTTAGTATATCATGTGGAAACAAGAAAAACAAGAGAAACTAAACAAAAAGATTTAACATTTTTTCACAAACCACTTGACTTAACAGAAAATGTTTAGTATCATATAAAATGAAAGATAAACAAAAATGCTTAGTAAAACTAAATGACCGCCAAACTGGAATAAACCGCCATGACCTTCCGAAAGGAAGCGAGCGCCCCGCAAGGGGACGGCACAGCGCCGGAAAGGGTTGCCTGCCAGGAGCCAGGGAGGGAGAACGGCTGTAACTGCAAGTCGATTGAAACAAGAAAGGAGTTGCCTATGGCAAGTACGGTATTTATCAAAGCGGATGAAGTGGCTGCGGAACTGGGAATTTCAAAATCTCTGGCATACCGCATGATTCATCAGTGGAACGAAGAATTAAAGAAAAAGGGCTATACAACAGTAATCGGACGAGTAAGCCGCCAGTATTACCATGAAAAAGTGTATGGCATGAGTGGAGAAGGGAGGTGATAACATGCCAGCTTATAAAGACGCAGAGAAAGGCACATGGTTCGTGTCATTCTATTACGAAAACTGGAAAGGTGTGAAGCAAAAAAAGATGAAACGGGGATTCCCGACAAAGAAGGAAGCCCTTGCGTGGGAACGGGAATTTCTTATGCAGAAAGCGGCTGACCTGAATATGGATTTTGAGAAATTTGTCGAGATTTATATCACGGACAAAAAGGAACGTCTCCGGGAAAACACTTGGTCTACGAAAGAACACATTATTCGGACAAAGATTCTGCCTTACTTTAAAAACAAACGTCTGAGTGATGTACAGCCGAAAGATGTGATTGCGTGGCAAAATGAAATGCTGAATTATCGTGATGGGAAGGGGAAGCCTTATTCGCCAACTTATCTGAAAACGCTGCACAATCAGTTGAGCGCCATATTCAATCATGGAGTGCGTTACTATGGGCTGAAATCAAATCCGGCGGCGATTGCTGGAAATATGGGGAGTGAGAAGCACAAGGAAATGCTGTTTTGGACAAAAGAGGAGTATCTGAAATTTGCTGACGCCATGATGGATAAGCCCCGTTCTTTTTATGCTTTTGAAGTTCTTTACTGGTGCGGCATACGGGAAGGAGAATTGCTTGCGCTCACTCCGGCAGATTTCAATTTTGAAAAAGGAACGCTGTCCATCACAAAATCTTACCAGAGATTGAAGGGCAGAGATGTGATAACAGACCCCAAAACGCCGAAAAGCGTCCGTGTCATTCAAATGCCACAGTTTCTTACTGAAGAAATACACGATTATGTGAAGTCCCTCTATAAGATACAGCCAGACCAGCGGATGTTTGATA
>DYBQ01000105.1:6017-8276 GCA_019418545.1 Clostridiales bacterium
CATGAAATGGATAGAGGTGCGAAGGAAGCCGGAGTAAAACGTATTCGGATACACGATTTAAGGCATTCCCATGTTTCGTTGCTGATTGAAATGGGCTTTTCTGCATTAGCGATTGCTGACCGGGTAGGACATGAAAGTATTGATATAACCTACAAATATGCACACTTGTTCCCGTCAAAGCAAAAGGAAATGGCGCAGAGGCTGGACATTGAGCGAACAGAAGAAAGGAAGGCTGGAGATGGAAAGAGTGCTTGACAGAAAAGGCAGATGGAGGAATAAGGTTGTAGCGTTTCGGGTATCGCCGGAAGAAGATGAATTATTGGAAACAAAAGTCCGGCTGTCTGGTCTGACAAAGCAGGATTATATTATCAGCAGACTGCTGGAAAAGGAAATCACAGTAGTAGGAAATCCGAGAGTGTATAAAGCACTGCGAAATCAGATGGAAAGCATTTATGAAGAATTACGGCGTATTGCTGTTGGAGCGACGGTGGATGATGAGTTGCTGGAGACGCTGCAACTGGTGGCAATCACACTGAATGGAATGAAGGAGGATATTTGATGGAAGAAGAAAAGAAAACGACTGCTCCCGTATCATCTGTTGGCGCAGATGGGGCGCAGCCGAATGTAAAAAATCACACTGAAATTATAGCAAATTCGCAGGAACAAATCAATCTGCAAGCCACGCAAAGCCCGGAAAAAACCGGGCAAAGCGGCGGGTTGCATACCATATCTATGACAGAATTGTATGATACGGTTTTTATGCCGAGAACGCCGGTTGTAGATGGATTTTTATACAGCGGCACTTATCTCTTTGTAGGTGCGCCAAAGGTCGGAAAATCATTCTTCATGGCACAGCTTGCTTATCATGTGGCTATGGGGCTTCCTTTATGGGAATATCCGGTTCACAAGGGAACAGTGCTGTATCTGGCATTGGAAGATGATTATGCAAGGCTCCAACGGAGGCTGTCTACCATGTTTGGCGTAGAGAGTGCGGATAATCTGTTTTTTGCAACGCAATCAAAAACTCTGAATGGTGGTCTGGGACAGGAATTAGAGGATTTTGTCAAAGAGCATATGGACGCAAGGTTGATTATCATTGATACACTGCAAAAGGTGCGAGAAGTTGGCGGAGACCGATACAGTTATTCCAGTGATTATGAGATTGTGACAAAGCTAAAGGCATTTAGTGATAAATATGGTGTCTGCCTGTTGGTGGTTCATCACACACGCAAGCTGGAATCGGAGGACAGCTTTGATATGATTTCAGGGACAAATGGTTTGCTTGGTGCGGCTGACGGTGCATTTATCATGCAGAAGAAAAAACGAACAGATAATACGGCAGTTATGGATATTGTAGGACGTGACCAGCCGGATCAGGAGCTGACTATAGAGTTTGACCGGGAACGCTGTATCTGGAAATTTCAGAAGGCAGAAACAGAACTTTGGAAACGGCCCGTTGACCCGCTGTTAGAAGCGGTGGCTGGTCTGTTGACTACGGAAAAGCCGGAATGGAACGGTAGCCCTTCGGAATTGCTTGAACTGCTTCCGGAAATCGGTGTGGCTGCAAATGTTTTAACCAGACGGCTGAACGTAAGTGCAGAACGGCTCTATAACGATTATGGTATTTGCTATGAAAGCAAACGTACTCATAGCGGCAGGAATGTTTATTTGAAGTTGATTCAAACAGAGGCGTGACGATAAGTGTCGGTCGTGACGGTATTTTCGGGTATAGTCTCGGTAGCAAAAATACCGTCACAATCGTCACGACCGTCACGGAAAGGAAAAGATAGATTGAAAACCGTACAGATTCCTTATGAGTTGTTTGTGGCGTTATTGCGGTATCATCTTCTGGAAGATGATTGCTGTGCAGAAGAAATTCGTCAAGGCATGGAACAGAAATTGGATTCTCTGGTGCGCCATGAACTTTATAGAAAATATAAGACAGCGCCTACACAGGCGGAACGGGAAAATGCCCGGCAAGAATATCTTGACAGACGGGGAATGCCCGACAGCTTTCGCTGGTAATTCTCCGTTGTTGGTAATAGACAGGAGCGTGTCACGCTCCTGTGGATCTGGACAAAGAGAAAGGAGAGGTTTGATGATTATTCAGCCAGATAGAGAAAGCCGGAATGTGAATGAACTCTTTTATGAATATGAAGCTCGCAGGATTGCTGAACTGAATGAAATTTTCGGAGAAGTTGAGTTGACTGCGGCAGAAAAGCGAACGCTGATATGGCTTGCCGGATGGGAGGAAAGCAC
>DYBQ01000106.1 GCA_019418545.1 Clostridiales bacterium
TCTCGCCGGGGGTGCCAAAAAATGACGCCGCAAGCCGCTTTTTTCGTGGTTTGCGGCGTTTTCTCGTTATCCATTCTTCTGCGTTGAACGGTTTGTTTGTGTGAGATTGTTTATTCGCCTTTTGCTGTATGCCCACTAATTGTTTTCTAACTATTTTTCCAGAGCCCTGTGTAAATGTTCATCCATTGGAAATGATAGTTAAAACGCGTCACAGCTGACTCTCGTCGAACATGTTGTGATGTATCTGGAATAATACTGGAAAAAAGTTTACTAAGGCTATTCAACACAATTAACATAAAATATAGAGTGAGCGCCTAGCGCGAAAGTTTTGTTAATTTGATAAAACCACATAAATCTCTTGAATATGCTTGATATATTAAGTTATATTATTTTTGTCATATCCAATCCCCTGACAGAATCTCAGTTTTTTCAAAAAAAACTTCTCCAAACAGATTTAAAATTTCGTTATCTGAAAAACACAAAAAAGGCCGAGGTGTAAAACTTTTTACACTTCGGCCTTTTTGTCTATACAAAGTCAAAATTCTGATAATTGAGTATCTCAAATAGGATACTTATAATATCAAATTAGAAGGAGGTATAGCTATGTCATGTGAAGTTCTTTCCATTAAGTTGTGCCAATTAGATGACCGGCTTACAAGATTGCACAGTCGTATACACATAAGTGAAACTGCAAACCAAAACCAATTACAACAGGAAATCTGCGCTATGAAACAAGAGTGTGTTGATTCAGAAACAGCTCTGCAAGAAAGCCTTCGGCACTCAAAATCAGGTTTGGTTTGTGTCTTAGGGCAAGGATATAGACAGATAGAGCAGATTCTTCAAAACACAAAAAAACAGCTGCAAGTACAGGTATCAGATAACTTCGATACAGAAACTGCCACAGAGAAAAAAATATTGCTGGCAGAGTATGCGTTAGATTTTGCTCATCAGGCAGCCGACAGAGCTTTGCTACTCTCTATGGAAGCCATTGAAGCTCAATTATTGCAAATAAAGAAAGGAGAAAGCCATGAAAGAAGTTAAATCACCAAAAAAACCTCTTATTTACTACTATTGCATTGTAATGCTGATTATCCTTCTTTTTAATACGCTTGTCACCCCCTTGTTGTACCAAAATCATGTAGTCGAAGTTGATTATGGTACTTTTATGGATATGATTGATGAAAAAAATATTGGTGTTGTGCAGATAGAGGATACCCAAATTTTATTTACAGACAAGGAAGAAAATACAGTATATAAAACAGGTCCCATGGAAGACCCTACTCTCACTGAGCGTCTGCATAATTCCGGTGCAGAATTTGACCGAGTAATAGAAGAGCCCATTTCACCTATCTGGAGTTTTCTGCTAACCTTTGTATTACCCATTCTGATTTTTGTGGGTCTTGGACAGTACATGAGCAAAAAATTGATGGAGCAGGCCGGAGGAAAGAATTCTCTTTCCTTTGGAATGGGAAAAAGTAATGCTAAGGTCTATGTTCAATCGACAAAAGGTATCCGGTTTTCAGATGTTGCAGGCGAAGATGAGGCAAAAGAGAGCCTGACAGAGATTGTTGATTATTTACATAATTCTCAAAAATATACAGAAGCAGGCGCTTCTATGCCTAAGGGAATTTTGCTCGTAGGCCCTCCAGGCACTGGTAAGACAATGCTTGCAAAAGCAGTAGCTGGAGAAGCAAATGTACCTTTCTTCTCTATCTCTGGCTCAGAATTTGTTGAAATGTTTGTAGGTATGGGAGCTTCAAAAGTGCGCGATTTATTTAAGCAGGCAAAGGAAAAAGCTCCTTGTATTGTATTTATTGATGAAATTGATGCTATTGGCCAGAAACGTAATTCCGGTAGTTATGGAGGCAATGATGAACGGGAACAGACTTTGAACCAGCTTCTCACCGAGATGGACGGTTTTGAAGAAAATACTGGTGTTATTATTTTGGCTGCTACAAACAGGCCAGAATCTTTGGACCCGGCATTGACCCGGCCTGGCCGGTTTGACAGGCGCGTTCCTGTAGAGCTGCCTGATTTACAGGGCAGAGAAGCGATTTTAAAGGTCCATGCAAAAAAAATTAAAACAGCAGAAGATGTAGACTTCCGCACCATCGCTCGTATGGCTTCTGGTGCTTCAGGAGCTGAACTGGCTAATATTATTAACGAGGCCGCTCTGCGGGCAGTACGCAACGGACGTACCATTGTGAATCAGGAAGATTTGGAGGAAAGTATTGAAGTTGTTATCGCTGGCTATCAGAAGAAGAATGCGGTCCTCTCTGACCAGGAAAAGAAAGTGGTAGCCTATCATGAAATTGGTCATGCTCTTGTTGCAGCCAAACAAACCAATTCTGCACCTGTACAAAAAATTACTATCATCCCCCGCACATCAGGAGCTCTCGGGTATACCATGCAGGTGGAAGCCGGTAATAAATATTTGATGACTAAAGAGGAACTGGAAAACAAAATCGCAACTTACACCGGAGGTCGAGCAGCAGAGGAAATTGTGTTTGGTTCAATCACTACCGGCGCTTCCAATGATATTGAACAAGCCACAAAATTGGCAAGAGCTATGATTAGCCGTTATGGTATGAGCGACGAATTTGACATGGTAGCGATGGAGACTGTAAACAACCAATATTTGGGCGGCGACACTTCATTGAATTGCTCTCCAGATACCCAAAAAGAAATTGATAGGAAAATTGTCGAACTAGTAAAAGCACAGCATGAAAAAGCTAAAAAAATATTGGAAGATAACAGGGATAAATTAGATGAATTGGCAAGTTTTCTATACGAAAAGGAAACTGTTACAGGTGAGGAGTTTATGGAAATTTTAACAAAGAGGGGCGATAAACAATGAAAAAGCTTTCCGGGTTTGGATGGCTTGAATTAGCTGTTGGTATTCTGCTTGTCATTCTGGGAATATGGGCCTTTATGAATCCACAAATGGCTATGACAGGTATGATTTTCGCCTATGGTATTGCCGCTATTATTATGGGAATTACAGATATTGTCATGTACATCCGAGTGGAGCGTTATACTGGATTAGGTCCCCTAATTTCGCTTATATCCGGTATTCTCAGTGTAATGTCCGGTATTATGCTATTGGTATATCCCGGAGCTGGAATTATGGTGCTGACCTTACTATTCCCAATCTGGTTTATCGCGCACTGTATTTCAAAATTGACGCATCTGCATCATATTCGCATAGTTGCCGGTACTAATATGTATATATTTACTTTGATTATCAATATTGTTGGATTGGTTTTAGGTTTTATGATGATTTTAAGTCCATTATTCACAATATCTACCATTCAATATTTTGCAAGTGTTTACCTGATTCTTCTTGGAATTGACAGTATTGTAATGGCTATAAGTCCTATAGGAAAACGATACTAATGCAATATCAAATTCTATAGCTGCTAGAATCACAATTGGAGGCTCGGAAAGACTTCATCTCCCTACTATACTCATCTGGAAATAGAGCAACCGATAGTTCAAAACGTGACCAAAGCCGTTATCCCTAAAACAAGATTGGCTTCTGTTTGAAAAAACAGGAGCCAATCCCTTTTAAGCATAAAAAGCGGAGTATCATTAAAAGAACTTTTCAAATTCTTTAATGATACTCCCTATAATTAAATTTATTATATCATACAACGGTATACTGTCCAACCGGACTGCGGATGGTATTTTCATATATTACCACTAAGAAAGAAAGGATGTTCTCCACAGGTCAGCCATAGGGCTGTCTTATTTTATTTCAAAACAAGCGAGGTTTTGGTGACCAACAATAATTAGCAGGTAAATATTTCAACAAAAAGTTCTGCTAGGCAATGTCATCATGTACAAAAACTTTTTCTGGTATTAATTTGAGAGTGCGGCTTGCCTTTTCAGTTCCTTTCGTACAAGCACCACCGAAACGACAAAGGCAATAAAGTCTGAGATGGGGCCTGCCAACATGACACCATCAATACCAAACCATAACGGCAGCAAGAGAAGTAAGGGAATCAGGAAAAATACCTGTCGAGTGAGGGCCAGCAGAAGCCCGCGGGTTGCTTTACCGATAGCGGTAAAGAAGTTAGAAGAAAGCAACTGTACTCCATTAACAAGCACCATAAAAAGAAAGATGCGCATGAATTTTACAGCAAATTCCATGTACAGGTTATTGCCGCTTCCAAATACAGATATGATAGGATAAGGGAAAAATTCAAACAGGCAGAAACCTATAGATGATACAATGAAGTTCCAGCGAATGGCTAACAGATAAGCTTCTCGGACGCGTCTGTACTGCTGTGCGCCGTAGTTAAAGCCAATCAGGGGCTGTACCCCTTGAGAAATGCCAACAATAATAGACAGCAATATGGCATTTGTCTTCATAACAATACCGCAGGCAGCCAGTGGGATGTCTGTTCCATAAATAGATAAAGCACCATAATAAGTCAGCGAATTATTAAGAACAATCTGCACAAGGGTGATGGCAACTTGATTCACACAGCTGCTGATACCCATTGCAAAAGTCCTCAATGTGCTGTGTAAGGTGAGACGAAAATCACCTTTCCCAAGACGAATTGTCTTAAATTTCCAGAGATAGCCTACAGCCAAAGCAAAGGAGAGGAGCTGCCCTATAACAGTGGCCAAAGCCGCGCCGAACACACCCCATTTGCAAATAAAGATAAAAATCGGATCTAGGAATGTATTGGCAACTGCACCGGAAACCATACAGAGCATAGAATATTTGGGACTTCCATCTGCCCGAATTAAGTTACTTAGACCATTGGTAACAATTAGAAACGGCATTCCCAGAAGTGTGATACCGGCATACTGCCGGGCGTATGGCAAAACATCCGCTGTAGCTCCAAAAATCCGCAATAAGGGTTCCAGCAAACTTTCGCCTATGACAGCATAGAGGAGTCCGGCAGCTGCCATTAGCACAACGCCGTTGCCGGCAACCTTGGCTGCTTCTTCAGGTCTCTTTTGCCCCAGGAATAAAGAAAACCTGGAGGCACTTCCAATTCCAACCAGCAGAGCAATGGCCAGACAAATTGTAGAAAAGGGATAGGATACATTGGTAGCTGCGTTACCAAGATAGCCTACGCCCTGCCCAATAAAAATTTGATCGACAATGTTATATAGAGAACTGACAAGGGTGGATGTAATACTGGGCAGAGCAAATCTCCGCAGCAATGTAGATACCTTTTCGTATCCAAGTTGATTTTCAGGCATCAAATTCATCTTCTTCCCGATAAATCTTCATTGCGGAAGCTATATTTTTTCCAGTAAGCATCAAAGATTTTTCAAAAAGCGTCTTTTCCTCATCGCTAAAGCCCTGTAGAAGTACAGCTTCTGCCTGTATACAGGCAGCTTTCACATCCTCAATCATATCCATAGCTTGACAGGTAGGATACAACCGGCAGGTACGCCTGTCCTCTTCACAAGGTTTTCGAATCAAAAGTCCCTTATTTTCGAGCGATGCGACTGTGCGCACGATATTGCTGGGATGCAGGTAAATGGTATCAATGAGAGAATCTTGCAAAATCCCCGGATTTTCACAAATTTTTATCAGAAACATATGCTGGCTGCTATTGATGCCATGGGCAGCTAACATCTTATCTAGATACAGTTTTGAAAAACGGTCTGCCACAGAAAGCCATTTTAATAGTGTATTCATAATCTATCCCTCCATTTATCATTCTTATTTTATCACAAAAAGCGTGCGCACGCAAATATATTTGAATAGAATACTTTGAAAACAAGCAATTATTCAGTCCATTAACTTGGTTATATTCACAAAAGAAGATTGGAATGAAAAAATCATGATACAGTCCTCATCTTACAAACAGAAAACATAACGGTTGAAAATAGCTTCATCAACGGCATATAGGGAGTGATTTTGCTTGGCTAGGAGAAATGGGTAACACAGCCATATCCGTTCCACAAACTCTGGAATAAATGTTCTTCACCAGAACATCATCCCCCACTTCAGGTAAATCAAGTTCCCGGATTTCAACCATTTCTATTCCAAAATTAATTTTCTGCCTTCATTTGGTCCCCTCCTGTTTTCCGCGCCCTCGCATAACGCATTGCTCCATAATGGCACTCACATGGCCGATGGTGTCTGCACAGTCATTATTCAGCCATTCCGAAATGATTGCCATAAGACCATGAACATAAAATGCCATCATATATTGCTGTTCCGATTCCGAAATCTGAAAGCGTTCCAAAATCGGGATAAAAACATGACGCATCATCCGGCTATAAGCCCTGTCCAGCCCAAGAGAGCCAGAATTTTTTAATGCCGTTCGGAACAGGCGTTTATTTCGCGCAATATATTCAAGGTACGGCGTTAGATACTCAGGCGCAACCAGATACAATTCATCTAAGGGGCATTCTCGAATTTTCGAAACAAAAACCTCTGCGCGCAGCTTCATATGTTCCTGAAATTGCTCGACCATGTATTGTACGCTTTCTGCAAGCAAATCCCCGATAGTTTCATAGTGCAGATAGAAGGTGGAGCGATTAACTCCCGCTGCTTCGCAAATTTCTTTTACTGTGATGTATTCCATGTCTTTCTTTTCTAACAGTTCCAGAAAAGCTTGGTCCATTCGTAGAGCAGTGTTAAAATATTTACTTTCGGATTTCTTCATTTACTTCCACCTCCTTTTTGATTTTTAACGACCGAACCATCATCACAGCAACCATTACCATAACCATAAAGAATACGGCCCCACCGGTAATGGCATTCATTACTTTTCGGTAATCTTCTCCTCTTGAAGAAAAGCGGGCAATCATTGCTGTCTGCAGACCGAGAACGGACATCATAGCAGATACAAAATTCAAGACTTTGGCAGCAGACAAAATAGGACTGCCCATTTTTCGAAATTTTACAAGGTTTACTATGGACAAAGCCATCATATAAAATGTATATAGTGCAGACAGATAAATCAAATATCCAGGATAGCTAAATCCAGAATTGGTCTGTACCATAAGGACAATCATACCACCCATTGGGATATTTAATATAAAAAGCATACCCGCTGTCCGTTGATAACACTGAAGTTCATAAGATAACCCTTTTTCTTCTCTGCGGCGATATCCAAATGCTAGATATGTTTTCATAATGCACAGTACCATATAGTAAATTGCCATCGAGAAGAACCATATAGAGGCATATTGGACAGCGGTAACAAGGCGGAAAAGCATATATAAAAAATTGACTGCCATGCCCTGATAAATGTTGACGCTGCTTCGGAATAACTGGTCATTCAAATATCTCCTGCCAAATGCCGTAGACGATATTCTCTGGGAAAGTCTGCTGCGGTTCCAAAAATTCACTTTTAATTGCTTCAGCCGTCCTGTTAATGTTGGCAAGGCGGCAATCAAAATGATAAGGGAGTATGCTGACAATAAAAAAACTGGATATGCCACAACACTCTCTTCTCTGTTGGCAGCAAAGACGAAAATGAGTGCGGTGAAAGATGCCGCTGGGACGGTGTATATGAGCCACTTTGGCGGATGGAGAAACCTGTCCGCAATCATCTTTGCTTTCTTCATCGTTTTATTCTCCACTGATTTCTTTTGCTAATTCCATGATTTCAAAAGCATACTTCTGCTTTCCTTTTGCCAGCATTTTCTTGTAGACGGGATAATTGATTCCCATCCCTGCCAAACCCACAAGCCCGATGATAACGCCCAACACGAAAGAAATGGTGCTGCCGCTTCCGATTACGTTCATGGACAGGCACATACCGACTCCGGTAATCAGACAGCAGAGAATTCCGACTGTGTAGGTAAATACCGTCGCCGGCAGTTTTGCCTTAGCATCCAGTTTCCGAAGGGCGATGACTTTTGAATTATCCTTGGGAGCATACTCGTTTGCAAGATGTTCTGCATAAATCTTATCTGTGTTCATAGTTTTACCTCCTTGATTTGATGATTCTATTTTACTAACAATCAGGGGATGATGGAACAACACAGATGAGAGATTGTGTTGAATTAAAACGATAATAGCGAAATAAAAGAAAATACTTATTTTGTATTATATCACAATCAAGCTGCTATCATTTGTTAATGAAGAAATCCCCATTAAAAATCTTTTTTCAAAATGC
>DYBQ01000107.1:0-6184 GCA_019418545.1 Clostridiales bacterium
CTAGTGAGCACTACGCTCATAGGGGTTCAAGTCCCCTCCCTCGCACCATAACAGAACCGACAGTTGATACAATTATCGACTGTCGGTTCGTTGTTTTTTTACTCAAAAATCAGTGCCGCAGCAGGGCTTTTTGGATTTGGTCTGCACCCCCGGAGAAGCATTGTGCCAAGAACTGAAAATTTCTTGCTATCGTTGGACTTTTGTCTACTGAAAAATGGCCGTTTTGCGTTGTAAAGAACCCTGTATCGTTAGACTTATATGTCTATGGGTGCATATTAAAATATCGAGAAAAAGGCTCGGAGCCTGGGTATCATCCCAAGTTCCGAGCCTTTTTAGTCAATTCAACAAATACGGAGTCTTCTGTATTGGCTGGTTGATAGCTGCGCACTCTTAGTTTTTCTTTATAAGCAGGTTTTTCCAGGGAGCGGCGAATTAACCGAAAGGTATTCGTGTCAAAAAAATGTTGCCTGATACGCCATTGTGAAGTCTCCTTTTTATTGGGGATTTAGTAATTGGAAGGGCTGTTCATCAGGGATTCCAGCCATTCTGTTACTTGGGAAATAGGAATTGCATATCCCATACCCTCTACACCGGTAGAAGAAATTTTGGCGGTATTGATTCCAATGAGTTCACCGTCCATATTCAGCAAGGCACCGCCGCTATTGCCAGGGTTAATAGCGGCATCGGTCTGAATATAGGTGGAAGTGGAGGAATCCTCACTGCTAATGGCGCGATTTACAGCACTTACAATACCGGTCGTCACAGATTGGCCATATCCCAAAGCATTGCCAATAGCAACGACTTGCTCACCCACGTTCAATTCGTCGGAATCTCCAATAGAGATAACAGAAATTTGGGAGAGGGTATCTTCACTTAATTCGGAGACAGAAACTTTAATTAAAGCTAAGTCCAGGGTCTCATCATAACCACATAACTGTGCTTCGTAGGTTTCGTCATTTACAAAAGTAACAGACAGGGTGTCGGCATCTTCAACGACATGATAGTTGGTAATCATATATAAGCCAGAATCCCCTGAATAAATAATGACGCCAGAGCCACAGCTAACAGTCTCTTCCGTTTGCATTGGCTGTTGCCCGCCCATTCCAAATCTTCCAAAATAGTTCTCCACTTCTTGTACTGAAATATTGGTAACAGAAACTACAGCGGAAAGTCCAAGCGAGGCAATGGAGGAAACGTCCAAGCTTTGACTGGTACTTCCTGAATTAGAGCTATAGGAAGTGGATGATACCGTTAAGGCAGAAGAACTATTGGAAGTGCCCTGGAAAAAATCTACATTAGATAAAAGCGTACTCACACCATAAAAACTTCCACTGGCCACGCTGCCAAACAATGCAGCACTCAATGTAATTGCCATAATCTTTTTAAGAATCCGATTTTTTTTCGGGGCAGCCGGAGTGGTTTGCTGTACGGGAACTTGTTCGTGAATATAGGAAGAGTCCTGATAAGTATAGTTGTTTTCATGTTTATACATAATGATAACTCCTTTCAAATTGCAGATGTTTTATTAACTGCCCCCAGTATACTATCGCTTCCTTAGTTGAACATAAAATCGAACCTTAACTGAACTTAAAAGTTTTTTTATCAAAACAACGAGCGGGCAGCTGCCATTTTCAGACAGCTGCCCGCTTGGGAAAAGATTCTGTTTTACAAATGGGGATTCAGGCAGGAAAAGCCGTTGTAATCAGCAAAGATTTTTCATCTTCGGTTGCAGCGGTAATTTTACCCTTGTGTGCTTTTACAATCGCGGCAGCAATAGAAAGCCCTAGCCCATAACCGCCGGTTTGAGAATTTCGTGATTTGTCGGTGCGGTAAAACCGGTCAAACAAATGCTCCAGGTGTTCTTTGGAAATATGGTCGGTGGTATTATATACGCACAGACGGATAAAACCTCCCTGCTTTTCCAGGCTAACAGAAATTTCTCCGCCTGGCTGAGGGGAATATTTGACAGCATTGTCCAAAAGAATGGTAATTAGGTGACGGATTGCTTTTTCATCTCCCAACATGGACAGCATAGGCTGAATTTTCATGCTGAGCTTTTTTTCTTGCGTTTTGATTAGGGACATAAAAGTTTCGGCTGTTTCTTCCACTACGTCGGAAACAGGGAAGTCAATCATTTGAAAATCAGGACGCTCTTCTTCCATTCGGGATAAAAGTATCAAAGAATTGGTCAATTGTGCCAGACGTTTTGTTTGCGTCTGGATATCGCTAAGCCACTCGTTTGTACCAAAGTCCATTTCCAATATTTCAGTATCAGCATCGATAATGGTAAGAGGGGTTTTTAATTCATGGCCAGCATCGGTGATAAACTGTTTTTGTTTTTGATAATTTTCCAAAAACGGTTTCACAATCCGCCCAGATAGAAATATCATTAAAAGGAACACTGCCAAAAGCCCGGCAGCAGCAACTCCCGTTCCCGTGAGTACATAGCTGCGGAAAGCTCCCAGGCTTCGCCCACAGTCCAGAAAAATAATATGGATTTCTGTGTCAACTGTATAGGATACATAACGATAGTCGTTGATAAACCCTTGGCTTCGCCCGCTGTTCAGCGCGGTTTCAGCATATGTAATGGCTGTAGAAGTATCAATGGCTGCAATTTTTCCTGTATTCACAGCAATTACATTTTTTTCACTGCTAAGAAAAACAGAAAAATACCGCGATTCATAAGGCAATTCTGGAGAAGTGAGGTGGTCTTTTTTAGGAATGTTATCAGAGAAATGCCGGTCACCAGAGGGAGTGGACATGTCAGGAAAAGTACCATCGTTTGCTTTTAGAATGGACAAGATATCGTCAGCGTTTGTAATCACTTCCTGATAGTTCAGAATACTGGCGGCCCCCATAATTACCATTAATACAACAAAAAGAGAAACCATGGAAGCAATTACGAATTTGATACGGAGCTTTTTTATCATGAGATTTCCTCCAGCGAGTATCCTGCATTTCGGGTTGCCTTAATTTGGATGTTGGCGTTAATAGCCGTCAGTTTCTTTCGTAGATAAGAAATATAGACCCAAACAACATTCATTTCAGCTTCGCTGTCATATCCCCAAATTTTTTCCATAAAGCGCTCGGAAGAAATCAGATGATGAGGATTACTCATCAAAAGCTCCAGCATTTGAAACTCCTTATTTGCCAGACGGAAGCTGCCTGTTGGGGTTGAAAGTGTAAAGGTAGCTTGGTCCAGCGTGACGTTTCCCATGTGGAGCTGGGAGTTGGTTTGAGTAGTTTGTACCCGAGTCATCGCACGAATTCTGGCCAAAAGTTCCCGGGAATGAAAAGGTTTGGTCAGATAGTCGTTGGCTCCGCAGTCCAATCCCAAAACCTTGTCATCTACTTCTGATTTGGCAGTCAGCATCAATACGGGGATATTATTGCCATTGCTTCTAATTTCTTTTAGAACGGTAATGCCATCTACCTTAGGCATCATAATATCCAAAATAACGCCGTCATAGTTAGCGGTTTCCAAATATTCCAACGCAGCTTGGCCATCATAAACTGCATCTACGGAATAATGGCTCCTTTCAAGAATGGTTACCAATGCCTTTGAAAGCGATTTTTCGTCTTCAGCCAATAATAATCTCATAAAAGTTGCCCCTTCCCACAAAACTTAGTATAATATTGATATATCGTTTTTTATTATACTATATCTTTTCTACTTAAAACAGAGTTAAAAATGGATTGTAAAAACAGGAGTCCCATATCCGTTTGAGGATTCTTTTAGAATGGATAGGGAATGGGTGTGAAAGAAAAATAAAAAAATTGGGGATTTTGCGATTTTTTCTGTTTTTGGGGATTCATTTTGTATAGTGGTGCTTTGAAAATTATGATGCTAACGGGAGGCGTTATCGATGGAGTCGTCCAGAAAGAAAATATTTGTCAGTTATTCTCATGCAGATGCAGCCAAAAAAGAAAAAATCACCCATCTGCTTCAGGAGTATTCTGGATGTGACGTTTGGAGTGATGCCCGGCTGCATGGGGGAGAAGCCTATTTTTCCACCATTGCCAAACAAATTTTGGCGGCCGACTATCTGGTTCTTCTGGTATCAGCTGCTTCAGTCAATTCGGATTTTGTAAGGCAGGAGTTGGAATTTGCTAAGTCTGAGAGAAAGCTGATTTTCCCAATTTGGCTGGAAGAAGTAGAACTGCCAGCCAACATCCGCTTTATTATTCAAAATACCCATTATATGTTTTGGTTTTCCCGGGAAAGCGATGAGAGCTTTGGCCAGGAACTGGTAGAAGCGTTTCAGAATGAAGCTGCCTATGATGCCCGGGAAGAAGAGAGCACTTGGGACGGGGAAGCTTTTTTTACCCCAAACGAAAAGAAAAAAATCCAGAGCCTGCTGGCCGCGGAAGAAGAAGGAAAGCAAAGGGAATGCTGCCAGCCGGAAAACGCCGTATTGCTGGGAAGGGCTTATCAATATGGATGCCAGACGGAAAAAGATATGGACAATGCCCGGTATTACTTTAAGGCAGCCCAGTATGGCGGCAGTCTCGACGGAAAATTCCATCTTTTGCGGCAGAAGCTGGAAGCGCTGCGGGCCCCGGAAAAAGGTGCAGAGAAAATTGTTCGGGAGCAATATCAGCTTTCGGTAAAAAAGACTTTGGAGGAAATCGAAAAACTGGCAGAACAAGGCTGTATTGCGGCATATGTTTTTTTGGGAGCTGTTTATTATAATGGACGGCTTCGCCAAAAAGCCGATATTGCCCGAGGGATAGGATATTGGAAAATAGCAGCGCAGGCGGATAACCCGGAAGCACAGTTTTATATTGCCTATGCTTTCTATGCCGGAGAGGGAATGGAAAAAGATTATGACATGGCTCGAATGATGGCGCTGCTATCCATAGAGTATGGGTATCCCAAGGCCGCTCGGATTCTGGGGAATCTGTATCGTAAAGGCTACGGTGTCCGGAAAGCGCCGGAAAAAGCCATGTATTACTATGAAAAGGGTGTCCAATTAGGCGATTTGCACTGCTATAACTTTATGGGAGATTTATATAGCAGTGGTTATGGAGTCTCGCAGGATTATGAAAAAGCGCTGGAATGTTTTCAAAAAGCGGAGCAAGCGCCAAAGCGGATGAAGGCAGCCCGATGTTCAGCAAAATATGGCATTGGCTGGGCGGCAGAGCATGGCAAAGGAATGAATAAGGATTTGGAGCAGGCACTGTCCTGCTATCTCGAAAGCTGGCAGCTTGGTAAAAAATACTGCGGGCAGTGTATTGAAAGATGTATTGCCAAGTTGGAAGATAAGGCCCGCCGTCTCTATTGGTATCAGGAGTCCTGGAAAAAAGGCGTGCGGGAAACTGCTTTTGCTTATGGATGCCTGCTGGAAGAAGGGGAAAAATCGGCAGGAATCGCGCCAAACAGAGAGCAGGCACTGGCCATCTTTGAGGCCGGGGCAGAAAAAGGGGATGCCCAGTGCAGGATTCGATTGATTTCTTATTACAGCAGATTGTTTGCCAAGGACAGGCAGTTTGTTAATCGAGAAAAAGCGCTGTTAAATTTTTCCACCCTGTTGTCTGGTTATCAGCCGGACGAAAACGCAGCCGTGCCTTTATGGCTGTGCTTGTGCCAATATGGGGCTGAACTGGACATAGACATTGAGCAGGGCCGCCCGGAACATTCAAAATCCATGGAATATTTCCAAAAGGCGTTGGAGGAGAGCATGGATGCTTTCCCGTGGCTGGTCTCTTTTGCAATAAGCTGTTTTGATGGAAGGAACCTTGATGAAAAGCTGGACGGGGACCCGGAGCACTGCGGCGAATTGTTGGAGCTTTTGTCTCGATATGGGGAGAAAGTGGATAACAATCATTCGGAACAGCACAAGGCTTTAGAGCAGCTGCTGGAAGGATTACAGCGTCAAAGCCGGTATTATGGGAAGAAAATGGGTGCCTATAGAGAAAGGGCTGATGTTTTTGCCCGGCTTGCCGCCCAGATTTTTCAGCTTTGCAGGCGATAATTATAGATAAACAAAAGGGTTCTGCTAGTGGCGGAACCCTTTCCTTTATATCGTAATATTTTGCAGTATATCCGGTAGCGTTTTTGACATTTCTGTGGCATAATAATAGGACAGTACCGGTTTTCATATCGGATACAGGGAGGAATTGCTTATGGGAAAAACTGCCGCAGGATTGCTATTAGCTGGTGCAGCCCTGCTCAGTTATGAAG
>DYBQ01000107.1:6194-7843 GCA_019418545.1 Clostridiales bacterium
GCTTTTGACGGATTTACCATTGTCCAGCTGTCAGATTTACACAACAAGCGGTTTGGGCAGAATCAGATTCGCATTCTTCGGCAGGTGGAAGCTTTGGAGCCGGACGTAATTTGTATTACCGGAGACTTGATTGACAAACGGCGCACCACGGTGTTCACCATGGGCGATGCGCTGGAGCTATGCCGCGGAGCTCTTCGGTTTGCGCCCGTATATTATGTCCCGGGAAATCACGAAGCCTCCTTTCCAATGTATCCGTTTTTGAAAAAACAAATGAAGTCGATGGGCGTGCAGGTGCTGGAAAATCAGGCGGCCATCCTCTATCGGGGCAGAGAATCTTTGCGGATTGCCGGAGTGGATGACCCCAAATTTTTTGGGGAGAGAAAAACAAAACAGATGCAGAACCTGATACAGGCCACAGGGCAGTGGGACGGCATTTTTACGGTGCTTCTCAGTCACCGGCCTGAAGAGCTTGAGAATTATAGTGTCTCTGGCGCAGATTTGGTTTTAACAGGTCACGCCCATGGCGGGCAATTCCGAATCCCCAAAATCGGCCCGGTCTATGTGCCCAATCAGGGCTTTTTTCCACCTTTGGCACAGGGAGTCCATCAGTGCGGCAAAACCACCATGGTCATCAGCCGGGGCCTGGGAAACAGTGCTTTTCCCCAGAGGATTTTCAACCGTCCGGAGATAGTCAGGGTAGTGCTTACCTGTCCTAAGAGCCCCGAGTGATAAAAAATGCCGCGAAGATTGCAGAAACTTGCATTTTTGCATTGCACAGTGTTGGTTAGATATGCTATAATAGGCTCTGTGCCGCAGCAGTGCACCATCTGTTTTTTTAGGAAAGACAGAAAAGGGAAAAACGGAGAAAACTCTGGTTTGCCCCAATCTTTTGAGAAAAGGCTGCTGCCGCCAAAGCAGAATGGAGGTACAATTCATGTATCAGATTACAGAAAAAAGAGAGCTGAACCCTACGGTAACCCTGATGAAAGTCAAGGCTCCGTTGATTGCAAAAAAGGCAGAGCCCGGCCAGTTTATCATTCTGCGGGTGGACGAAAACGGGGAGAGAATTCCCCTGACGATTGCCGATTATGACCGTGAGGCCGGACTGGTAACAATTATTTTTCAAATTGTGGGCGCCACTACGGAAAAGCTGAATCATTTGAATGAGGGCGATTGTATCCACGACTTTGTGGGCCCGCTGGGTGTGCCTTCCCATGTGGAGGGCCTGAAGAAAGTTGCCGTTGTGGGCGGCGGCGTTGGCTGTGCCATTGCCTATCCCATTGCAAAAAAACTTCACAGCCTGGGTGCAGAGGTTCATTCGATTGTGGGCTTCCGCAATCAGGATTTGGTAATTTTGAAGGACGAATTTACGGCTGTCAGCGATAAGTTCGTGCTGATGTCCGATGACGGCTCCTGCGGGGAAAAGGGCCTTGTAACAGATGCTCTGAAAAAGCTGATTGAAAGCGGCGAGCAGTATGACGAGGTAATCGCCATTGGTCCGCTGGTCATGATGAAATTTGTCGTCAAGACCACAAAACCTTACAATATCAAGACGGTGGTTTCCATGAACCCCATCATGGTGGACGGCACCGGTATGTGCGGCGGCTGCCGCCTGACCGTGGGCGGCAAGACCAAGTTCGCCTGCGTGG
>DYBQ01000108.1 GCA_019418545.1 Clostridiales bacterium
CTCGGTTTTGTTTACACCATTTTCGTCCTTTACACCATTCAAGGGTTTCATTGTGGGGACGTGAATACGACCCGTACGTAACTTCTTATAACTTCTTAAAACCGTTGGTACACAGCACATGCGCAAAGCCATCTTACCCATAAGTTCTTATAAGTTCACGCAACTCTGCTTTGAAAAGGTGTAAAATCAGGTGTAAAAATCTCATTAGCTGATTTTGACTTTTCCTTCGAGATTTGCGAAACTCTCCTTCTTCTTTTCTTTGGTTGCTTCGTTATAAATATTCATCGTTGTGGAGATATCGGCATGTCCCATAATCTCTTGGATAACCTTGAGGTTGGTTTCATTCTCACAGAACCGTGTGCAGAATGTATGACGAAGATTATGGACTGTAAAATGTGGAAGAAGTTCAGGTTGTCGCCGTTCTTCCTTTGCAGCTTCTGTTTCTTCTTTATTATAGTCTCTGGATATGCGCTCGATTGCCCTGTTAATACAGTGTGGCGTTAGCGCGTCTCCATATCTATTGGAGAAGATAAAGCCGCTGTATCCATCTATGACCGTCTGATTGAAGCCCGTTCGCATTTGGCTTAGCCGTTCTTCCAATAATGCCTTTCTGACAGCTTCGAGCATAGGGATTACCCTTATGCCTGCTTTAGTCTTGGGCGTACTAACGTGAAACACACACCCTCCCCCGTCTTCCTGTTGGCGGTATATCAGGCTGTGGTCAATGGTGATTATCTTTTCTTGGAAGTCGCAGTCTTGCCACCGCAATCCTATGATTTCTCCAACTCGACATCCTGTGCCGAGCAGAACAGTAAAGAGCGGGAGCCAATGCCTGTACGTCTTGCTGCCCTTGATATACTCTATAAAAGCAGATTGCTGCGCTTCTGTCAAAGCATGGCGCTTGGGCTTTTCCCAGTTATGGCTTCTCTTTATTTCTGCCATAGCCCCATCCGCCGGGTTGATACGAATCAGCCCATCCCTCATGGCTATCGTAAATACGGGGTGGATGATTGTGTTGATAATCTCCATGCTGTTGGGCTTAAACCCAATGTCTTTAATTAGATGGATATAGAACTTTTTGATATCGCTGAACTTTATAGAGGCAATATCTTTATAGCCAATTTCTTCTCTCACATACTTGTTGTACATATACTTATAGTTGGTTCTGGTAGAGGGTTTGAGTTCATACTTTGTCTCGATATAATCATCAAAGAAACGGTTCAAAGAGGTGCGGTATGCCTGATAGCTATTGATACCATCCTCTACATCTCGCCGAATTTCTTTCACCATATCTCTGAGTGCACGACACTCTCGCTTTCCTTTTGGAACTTTGTCCGTGCTTACCAGCTTCCAACTGTAGATGCTACGCTTCTCACCCTTCACATCGAAGTATCTGTACTCGTACTTGCCGTCACTCCTTTGTAGTTCTCCTTGTCGGAGAATCCTGCCCTTATTGTCGCGTCTCTTCTCGGACATACACAGCTCCTTCCGATAAAGAGCCCACAATAATACGACTTAACCCAGTGTATCATAGCCGGCTCCCTTTTTCAAGATATCTAAATTAAATTGTGACGGTCTATATACTCTTCAAACTTTTTGCGTTTGATTTGAGGTCTGTTGCCGTTCCACAATATGTAATCTGCATCATTATCTTCGCTAATAAGCTTTCGCAGTTTATTCTCTCCTACTCGGAAGTACGCCGCAGCCTCTTCGACGCTCATCGTGTAGCGTTCCCAAAAAGGAATCTGCGTCATTCTGTTCATATACCACCTACTTTCGGCAAATAAAAAATAGGGCTGGCTTGATGCCAGCCCATTCTTTCTACTTCTTGAGTAACCAATGGTCTTTAACCAAGATAACGATGAAAACAATCGCCACAATTACGAGCTGAATCCAGATTGGTGATAGCACCCATACCCAGCTCCATGTAATCACACCAAGGAGCTTGAGTACAATAAAGATAACAACCAGTACATCCAGCAGGCCAAGCCCGCTGCTCGTTTTCTTATCTCTCATCGCCCTTACCTCTTTGCGTCCGTGGAACCCATGCCGCCATTTCTGACGGTGCTTGCGTCATCGGAGTATGTAATTCCGTATGGAATGAAGATTGCCTGAGCGAACCCATCTCCTTGTTTGACCGTGACCGTTTTCCCCTCATTGCTGTCGTTCGTAATTTTGACGAAGATATGCCCCTCGTTGTCGGAGTAATAATAGTCGCTATCAATTACTCCCATTGTGTTGTTAAGTTGGATGCGGTACTTAAATCCAAGACCACTTCTGGGAAGGCAGCCGAGCCACCATCCGTCTTCAATCTTCACACGGATTCCTGTTGGGATTTTGATTGTCTTGCCCGGCTGAAGAATAAACGGGATGGGTGACTTAAAGTCATATCCGGCAGAACCTGATGTCGCTCGGACTGGCAGAGGGATGGCCTCCCAGATTTCACGCAGTTCATCTTCGGTATATCCAATATCATGGAATGCATCGTCCATTGCAATACGGAATTGCTCAAAACTTACTTTTTCAAACTCTCCAACACGATTCATGCTGTGTTCCCCCTTATTTCACATATACATCTTTGTAAACAACGCCAAGTCTGTACGCCTCTTCATGGCTGCTGACGCACACATCAATTCGGTTTCCCTTGATTGCACTCCCTGTATCCTGCGCCTTAAACTCGCCGTATCCATCAATATAAACTGTGCTGTTCAGCTTGATGACCGACGGGTCAACCGCAATGGTGTACCACGGTGTCAGCCGTGCGCCCGTAGCAGTACCAGTGTAGCCACCGTTGCAAATAGAGCAAGGGCAATAATGGGAAATGCGAAAGGTGCCTATGTATGTACCCTTTGACTGTTCTTCAGCAACTGCCTTGTCGTACTGCTGGTACAGGTCTGTGAGAATCTCTTGTTGCTCCCACCATTTTTCCTGTGCAAACAGGATGGCTGGGTGGTCTTCCTCTTCCCCAAACCCACGTACATATTCTGCGATTTGGTGCGCCTCATTCTGCTTTTGGATTGCAGCGTCAATGTTGCTCTTAATATCATTTGCACTGGCAGCACCAGCCAAAGAAAACATAGCCGCACAAACAAATACGGTCGTTAAAATCTTTTGCGCTTTCTTGATAGTAACACTCCTTTACTTACATCCGGTCATTGTTTTTCACTCGCCGCATTACAGGTACATGTAGGCTGAGTTGCCCAATATGGGACAACCATAGGCGTCGTATATGGAGAGGTATCCGGCAGTTGGAAATACGGCGAGTCGTATTCCACTGTCTCTGTCATGGTTTTCTTAACCATTTTACCTTCGCTATTATATTCATACACAGTTTCGACCACAGTTTGCTTAGTCATTTTTACTTCTCCTTTATGTACAGTCCACAATTGCACATTCCCTCTTCCATCTCTCGGAACTCTTTACACATGCATTTGGTGTCTTTATTCTTTAACAGAGCACAAGGGCAATAGCCTGAATTTGCTTTGAGCTGCCGCCTGATTTCAGCGACGTATTCCTTATCTGGATTGGTATAAATCCTCATTTCACTCTACCTCTTGTTCGTATACGATATAGCCGAGCCTTTCCATATCACTTTCGAATAACTGCCAAAACCCCTCGAACCGTGGGTCATTCGTGCTTTGAATCAAACCAGTACGGAGCATTGCCAGAGTAGCAATCCCCTTTGGTGTAATCACATACTTTTCTTCGCTTTCCTTTGGCATTATGAAATCCTTTCTGCAAATTGGTTATCAGAGGACAACTCTATGCCAAGTACATCATCGTATCGGCTTGGCTTGTTTGGTATGAACCTCCCAAACTTCACTACAATGTTGCCCAGCGGCCGGAGTGCATCCAGCTCCTTACTGATTTCTGATGGGTAATAGCCTGTGTATATAACAAATGGCGCTGTACACCCATTCTCACGGAACAGACTAATCAGAGCTGTGACCTCGCCTATCTGCATCATTGGCTCCATGCCACCGATAACCACTGCTTTGGCAATTGGGTTAGATGTAAAGTGCTTGTATATAACACTGTCTGCGATTTCTTTTGTATCGGACTGGGCAAGGGGTGAGTTTTGGCACACCCCTATGTCCAGACCAAGTTCTGTACAACATTTGAAATCACAGAAGCAGGTGTTGATAAACATTGATGGGACTTTATAATTGACAAAATCCTCTTCTATGACTCCTTTAACGTGCATTACATAACCTCGCTCTTTGTCAGCACATCGTACCACTTGCGCTGATTGAACTCTTGTTTGCGCACCGCCTGATAACTGCTGACAGGAGTGTAGAATCCAACTACGCGAGCATATGTATCCGCAATCGGCTTACCACACACAGGGCAAGTGGACGTTCCCATAAAGGCGTGCTTGTTCTCACAAACAGAAATCTTTGTGGTGAAAGCAAAATAAATGACGCCCTGCGACGCCACGTAGTTCAGCATTTCCCACGCAGTTTCCTCGTTGGGGAACCGGCTCTCCACATCAATGTGTGCGATACAACCGCCGCCGCACTTCATATCAAAGAGAGAACCAAGCCGGCACTTCTCTTGGATAGTGCATTTCTCCATGAGGGGAATCCACTGATTGCTGTAGATAAAATACCGATTCTGTTCAAAGAGTAAATTGTCAGCGGCGCAGATAACGCCGGCGCAATTCTCCGCAGGAATCATCTCCAAGTTGAAGGTGAAGTCACATTCAAAGTTGTCCTTAACCTCGTTGATGGTATCAAGGATTTCTGTGGCGAACTCTACCGCCTCATCGGAGTAATACTTGTTCCCCATCTCGTCCTCTTCAATCAGGCCGAACAAATCCATGACCTCATACATCCCGATGCCGCCAATGGTGCAGAACTGTTTATCCAGCTCAACAGCACCATCCTGATAGTTCGGAAGAAGCCCCTTCTCGATGTTGCGCTTGATGATGTGGCGCATAGATGAAAGCGCCTTACAATCCAGCAGCACACGGTCTTTCAGAATCTCAATGTACTTCTTCTTGTTCATCTTGCTCTCATACGCAATGCGGACAAGGTTGATGGTGCTGACACGGCAGGAACCAACACTTAAAGCCGTACCACCGATGGAGTTAATGAAAGCGTCCAGCTTTTTGGTGTCGCTGAGCAACCGGCAGCAGTTGGACAGGATGCCGATGTTGTCGCTGACAAAGAAGTTGGAGTCGCTCCACTTAATATTGTGGTCACTCGCCCACCGTGCAAACTCTTCGTCTTGGAACTTACCGTCTTTGTAATACGGAGAATATGTGAGCACCGGGTAGGTGAACATGTTTTCCTCACGGATTTCACTCACGACTTCCATGAAGACTTTCTGGAAATCAATGAAGTCTTCGATGTGGTCGATAGCGAGTTCGCCATCCGGGAATTCTACACCACCGAACAGGGACTCAAGATATGGCCGGTCAAAGATGGATACATTGGTAAAGGCCGACTGGTCAATTCGCAGGAACGGTTGATTCAGGCGGTAGATAAACTTCTGGAACTGCTGACGTGCATAGTAGTCCGGGTTCTTCATGCAGTAGCCAGCGTCCACATCCTTCTTCCAGAAGTACCATGCCCAGATTAGCACGTTGGGGAGACCGACCGCACCGGACTGCCGGTTCGACAGGAATGACACGAACTCAATCACATCATCGAAGTATGTAGTCAGGTGCTTTGGTGCCTGATGATTATAGTTTGTAAGGAAGAACAGCCCCTCAGTTGCCAGACGGGTCAGGTCATTTGCCCAGCAGTATGGGAAATAGCTCGCCGTTGTACTATCATTCAGATAGAACCCTTTACTGAACTCCTGTTCCAGCCACTGTTTTGCGGTACGCAGTCCCCACTGTTTCTTAATGGTAAGAAAAATCTTGTTCAGGCCGAAGAGCTTATCTTCGCTCTTGGCCTTTTCCGTCATAAAGCTACGAATGTCTTTGTGGTTTGCATTGGCATTGGGGTCGATAGACGCATCTGCCAGCGTGTCCTTATCTACAAAGTTATCAATGAATTCTGAAAAGTCGAGTTGGCTTGGATGCAGACCATTGATATACTCAAAGTCCTCACCGTACTTCTTCTTCAAATCCTCCAAACACCGCTCGAAGTCCTTGGAAAGTTTCAGTGTAATGTCCATTCGTCATCAATCCCCCTGATTGTTAATCCATTTCACAGCGTTAGCAAAATCCATCATCTGGCCATCCACACACAGCACTGGCACGGATGTGATTCCAAGCGAAAGCATTTCTTCTACCGCCGTGTTTTCTTGATATTGCATTCCCCTTTCATCCAATTTCTTTTTCAATATCCCGCACTTGGGACATCCGGTTGAATAAAGTACAAGCATACGCATTACCCGCCTTTCTTTGCGATTTCTTCGACCACCTTGTAGATTTCATCCCAAGAGTGGACACGGACAATTCCCACGTCCTCATTATGGAAGTCAGCATTGTGAGGGGCGTCCATCAAGACACCGGTGTATTCACCGCCAAGCAGATTGTGAACGCCGTCATCTATCAGAATGTCGCCCTTAATCATTTGCTTACAGGAGGCGATGATGACATCGCCCCATGATAAGAATGAGAAATAACGGAACAACACATCTTCCATCTTTGTTCGAAGCGTTTCGTAGGCAGACGCTGTCACAACATAAATGCGATGTCCATCGCTAATGAGTTTCTGCACAACCTCTACTGCGCCATCCTTTGGCTGGACGGTCTTCCAAAAATCATCCAACAGAATCGGCTCATAGACTTGGGTCTTCGACAAGGACGGAAATGCCACAGAGATATCCCACTGCCTGATGTCCTCCTTATGTACATTGGTGCCATATTGGGTATTCAAATAGGAAACCCATGCACCAAGCAGGTCTTCCAGTGTGTCGTCCATATCAATCAGTATTGTAAGTTTTTTCATAACACCTCCGGTCTAATCCAGCAGGTCTGCCATCGCTGCGGTTTCACTCCGCTCTGTTTTGAGTAACTTGACAAAGCCAAAACGGGGATGCCCCTTGAGCTTGTCCACAGTGAGAATCAGGCCGCTGTTTTTCAGGAACACATCGCCATCCACTTGTTTGTAGTCGCCATTCATCCAAAGTGATGAACCTTCCCCGACACGACCAAGCAGAAGCTGAATGTGTTCTTTCGTCATATTCTCCGCTTCTGAGCACATGATGATAGAGTTTTTAATGTCTCTTCCGCGAATGAAACCCAGATGCACCAGTTCGACCTTGCCCTGTCCAAGCATATATTCAAGCCCTTCTACACCACCGAGATGGTCGGCCAAAGGCATCGCAAACGGGAGGAGCTTATCTTTGTAGTCGCCCGGAAGATGTCCAATCGGTTTCGAATTCTTTACCTCGATATTATTTCTTACCCAGACGATTTTGTCATACTTTCCTTTTTCAAGTTGGTCAACGGCCGCAGATGTCATCAGATAATCCTTGCCGGTTCCGAATTTGCCCACAAGAACTTTGACAGTAATGTCTTGGTCATACAGCATGTCCAGTGCTAACTGCTGTTGCAGGTTTCTTGGCTTTACTTTACCGATGAACCTCGTATTGATTTGCTTGAAAGGAACTTTTATGTAATGAAAACCATCCCATTTGAATTGGTCACAGACCTCCCCA
>DYBQ01000109.1 GCA_019418545.1 Clostridiales bacterium
ACTGCCACAACAGCCTGTGCGCCGTGGGCGGCACCATCAATGAGGACGACCACCTGTTCGGCCTGTCTGCTGCCAAGAAGTATGGCGGCATCTTTGTGCCTCCTCACATGGCAGTTATTCACCAGTATATGCGCGAAATGCACGCAGGCTGCGGCAAGATGATTCTGGGCTCCGACAGCCACACCCGTTATGGCGCACTGGGCACCATGGCCATCGGTGAAGGCGGCGGCGAACTGGCAAAGCAGCTGCTGGGCAGAACCTATGACGTGGCCCGTCCCGGCGTGGTGGCAGTGTATCTCACCGGCACCCCTGTGGCAGGCGTTGGCCCCCAGGACGTGGCGCTGGCTATTATCGGCGCTGTGTTTAAAAACGGCTATGTCAAGAACAAGGTCATGGAGTTTGTGGGCCCCGGCGTTCACAATCTGGCACTGGAATACCGCAGCGGTATCGACGTGATGACCACCGAGACTACCTGCCTGTCCAGTATCTGGGAGACCGACGACAAGACCAGGGAATACCTGACCATTCACGGCCGCGGCGGCGACTATAAAGAAATGGCTCCCGCTGATTTGGCTTATTATGACGGTATGGTGGAAGTGGATTTGTCCAGCATTCGTCCCATGATTGCACTGCCCATGCATCCCTCCAATGTATATACCATTGAAGAGCTGAACGCCAATCTGGAAGACATCCTCCACAAGACCGAAGAGGACTGCAAGGCTCTCATCGGCAACGACAAGGTCAAGCTGTCTCTGGTGGATAAAATCGAAAACGGCCGTCTCCGCGTAGACCAGGGCGTCATCGCCGGTTGTGCTGGCGGCACCTATTCCAACATCTGCGAGGCTGCCCAGATTTTGAGGGGTCACTCCGCCGGAAACGACGAGTATGCCCTGAGCGTGTACCCCAGCAGCCAGCCCACCATGATGGCGCTGATGAAGAACGGCGCGCTGGCTGATTTGATGGCCTGCGGCGCTACCATCCGCACCGCTTTCTGCGGCCCCTGCTTTGGTGCAGGCGATGTGCCCGCCAACGGCTCTTTGTCCATCCGCCACACCACCCGGAACTTCCCCAGCCGCGAAGGCTCCAAGCCCGGAAACGGCCAGATTGCCGGCGTAGCTTTGATGGACGCCCGCTCCATCGCCGCTACCACCCGCATGGGCGGCATCCTGACCCCGGCTACCGATATCGATTATACCCCCAACATCCCGGCCTATGAGTTTGACGATTCCAGCTATCGCAGCCGCATTTATGCCGGCTACGGCAAGGGCGACTTTGACGAGATTCTCCGCCTTGGCCCCAACATCAAGGACTGGCCGGAAATCCAGCCCCTGCCCGAGAACCTGCTGCTCAAGGTCACCAGCTATATCACCGACCCGGTGACCACCACCGACGAGCTGATTCCCAGCGGCGAGACCAGCTCCTTCCGCTCCAACCCCCTGGGCCTGGCAGAATTCACCCTGAGCCGTAAGGACCCCGCTTATGTGGGACGTGCCAAGGAAGTACAGGCCGAAGAAAAGGCCCGTGCCGCTGGTGAGTATAACGCTGCTCTACTGGAAAAGGTACACATGGTACCCGGCTGTGAGAATACAGGCTGGGACAGCATCGGCATTGCTTCCACCATTTATGCCGTGAAGCCCGGCGACGGCTCCGCCCGTGAGCAGGCCGCCAGCTGCCAGCGTGTGCTGGGCGCAGGCGCCAACATTGCCGTGGAATATGCCACCAAGCGCTACCGCTCCAACCTGATTAACTGGGGTATGCTGCCCTTCCAGTTTGAGGGCGAAACTCCCTTTAAGCTGGGCGACTACATTTTGGTGCCCAATGCCCGCGCCATCCTGGAAAAGGGCGAAATTTCCTCCATTCCCGCCTATGTGCTGGGGGACGAAGCCAAGGAGTTCACCCTGTCCATTGCGGCTCTCACCGACGACGAGCGCCAGATTCTGCTGGACGGCTGCCTGATTAACTACTACAAGCGCTAATTATAGCATCATATTTTGCATGAAAAGGGCCCGCTTCTTTTCGGAAGCATTGTGTTTTGCGTGTCATCACAGTGAAAAGAGGAGCAGCGGGTCCTCTTTTTATAGGGAACCTCTTTGCGGTCGGTGCCAAAATCCGTCGATTTTGACCCGAAAAAATGAAAACAGGAGATTTGAGAAAACAAGGAGGACGCTATGTATTGTTTGAATTGCGGAAAACCCGTTCAGGATGGAACCCCAAATTGCCCCAGCTGTGGTGCGCCGACGGGCGCGAATCCTTCTTCCAATCCCAATCCTTATGCGAACGTGAACCCTTCCGGCTATGTTCCCCAACCATCTCCACCTTCCCCAAAAGGTTCCAAAAACATAAAAGCCCTGATTGTGGGCATTACTGTGGGGGTATTGGTTTCTATTTTGACAAAATATGCCCTCATGCCCGCGCTGTTTGAAAAGAATACGGACACCGATACAACCTCTTCCGCCGTCTCTCAAGCAGAGGAAAGCTCTGATTCAAAAGACGCTGCTTCGGAGGATTCTTCCTCGGACGAAACCTCCTCGATATCAGACACGGATTATTACAGCATCTTTTCTAACCGGGATATCGTGCATATTTCCGCAGTATTCCCCAATTTGGAAACCGCTTCCTTTGTGGGAGTGGACGAAGAGATTGGCATGGTGGACTGCATGGAATTTGGATATAAAGCTGATTTGATACTGGCTTTGACAGAGACCTGTTATTTGTCTTTGGAAGGCTATACAGAAGATGAACGAAGCTTTTTGGATGAGGACATGCGGGCTGCTTATGCGGAATATGAGGAATATGATTTCTGCACCATGACCTATGATATGACCAATTCTTACTATGTGATACGCTTTGAGTTTACGGATTTGGATAAACCCGAAAATTGTCAAAAGCTAATTGAATGGGGACTGCTGGAAGAAAATACGATTCTTATCTCCTTGCGTGAGTCCGAAAAAAATCTGTTGTCCGAAGGATATGTAAAAAAATAAGTTCTGCTGAAAGGAGACTGTTATGAAAGCCCATATTCGTCCCGAAAAAGAAGTTTTCCTTCTATACAAGCTGGGGGAGGATACGGAGAAAGGGAAAAAGCTTCGGCAGACCTTATCCGAGATGAACATTGAAACGGTTACGGTTTATGATGAAATGATTTCGGAATCAGTTGGTTTCTGCGCCAAAATGGACGGTTTTGCTTCCTGCGGGCAGCCGTATGATGGGGAGCCGCTTCCCTATGAAATGATGGTTATGAAAGTTGCTTCCCGTGCCCGCCTCAATGAAATTCTTAACAGACTGTCCAAAGAGCCAAATCTGCGGGTAGAAAGGAAAGCCGTTATCACCCCCACCAATCGTGACTGGCCCTTCCATCAGCTATATGAAGAGGTCTGTAAAGAGCATGAAATGATGACCAAGAAAGACTGAATATTTTTCTAAATGAGCAAACCCCCGGAGAAACCTTTTTAAAAGATTTTCTCCGGGGGTTCTTCTTTATATAACACTCACAGAAATTATGGAATCTTAATGCTGACGCCGTTTACTTCCACGCCTTCTTCCACCCGCACCAACAGATATTTTACGCCGTCAATCACACGGGTTTCAATCAAATCGCTTTTGTCCGGGCTGGTCCGAATGACCACACTGGGGGTAGAAACCTGAAACTGCCGGGTATTCACCAGGTTCCGGGGTGCAAGCTGGCATTCTGCGCCAAATTCTGCATCATATTTTTCCGAAAAGGAATCAATGTGCTCCTGTGCTACCCCACAGGATTGCAGAATTTCCTGCACTTCGTTTTTGGAAACCGTCAGGGGTTCTTCTTCTTTTGCGGCCTTGTGCTCTTCAATTTTTTCACACAGCTGGTTTTGTACCGCCTGCACGACTTCTAAATTACAATCTTCAGAAAGGGTGTCCTCTAAAATCGATTCAAAGGTTTCTTTCTGTTCATCGGCGGGCATGGGCAGGCCGGTTTTAAAAATGGCTTCGGCAAGCTCGGGATGATTTCCCGCAGGATTTTTAGAGTAATACAGCGCATTATAAATATTGGCACAGCGGTCATCAAAAGCCGGGAAAATAAACCCGACTTCCGGTGGTGCAACAATGCGGTCAATCTGCAAATTGCGGAAGCGGTTTTCCGGGACATAATAGCTCAGGGCCGGCTTGGTCATTTTTATGGGACAAATACTGCAAATGATGTAGGAATAGACTTCAGAGGAAGCGTCATCCTGACGCTGGCCGTCCCGGGAGCGGTAATAAACATCATAGGTGTCATGGGCAAGCAAAATCAGATAATGGCCTTCCATGGATAGGGATTCTGCCACACGCAAAAAGAAATCCCGTACTACCTCGTCATTTTTCAAATCCGATTCCCGAAGGGTCATTAGCAGGCGATGCTCTTCGCTGTCCACAACCTGACTGGTGGAAAAGGAAATATCCATCAGGTTTTTTCCCAGGCTTCCCGAAAGGGTACGCTTGAGAATCGTGAGAAACTTTTCACATTCCTCTTCGTCCATCATGGAAAGAGGCTCGTCAAACTCTGTGACGATTTCTTTTTTTTCATTGACATAGCAGCCCCGTATGTGGGTAATATTGCTTTTATCCTGCCGGAAACGGCGCCGGATTTCGGAAATTTCTTTTTCGTTCATAACAAAACCTCTTTTCAAAAAAGATGAATACCAAAGTACAATAAAAATTGTACCACAAAATTCTCCGGCTCGTCCAGACGAAATACAGGGGAGCTATTGGCAGGGTCAGGCGTTTTCTTCTACGCTGCGGTTATATTCATCCACAATTTTCCCCACCAGGCGAATCCGCTCAATATCTCCGGTGGAAGAAATCTCATCCGAAATTCCCAAAATCAGGTTAGGGGCAAACAAGTCCAAAATTTTGTGTACGCAATCCACCAACACTTCTTCCGGGAATTCCTCGTCAAAATAAACGGCCGGAATTCCATCCAGCAGGAACATATCCCCAAGGTTTTCGTGGACTTCTTCCAGGGTAACATCCCCTTGCGGCAGCGGGGTAATGGCTTCAATGCCGTCCAATCCTGTTTTCTGATAATATTCCATGAGCCCGCGGTTATCCCCATCAAAATGGGAGCAGACAAATTTCCCGGCTTTGTGCAGGCGTTCACAGCGCATTTGATATTCGGGCAGCACATATTTTTCAAAGAGGGCAGGGGAGAGGGTGCCGGAATGGATATTGTCGCCAAAATTGATAATTTTGATAGGCGACTGGTTAATCACATCAATCAGGCGGAAATGGCATTCCCGCAAAGCATCAAAATATTCTTCCACAGTTTCGGGATAATCCATGAGTGCATAAACCGCTTCTTCCACGCCCATCAAATCAATATACAGCCGCTGCATAGAAACCCGGGGCATAAAAATCGTTGGCGCTCCCAAATTTCCCCATTCCGCCATGGTTTTGTCAAAGTGCTCCTGGGAATAGGCCCAATTGGTGTGCTGCTCAATATAGGTAAAAACTTTTAAATCCTCTTCCGAGCAAACCCACTCTTTTTTAACCAGCTTGGCCCAGCTGCTGGGGGTAGACTTGAGCACATGGGTCACGGTGCCAACCGGTGTTTCCATGGTTTCGGTTTGCAGGTCCCCTTCGGTCTTTACCGAGTAGTGAATGGTTTCATCATACACCGGATAAAAACAGTCGTTATACTCATAAATCCGGGCAGAGCATCCCAGCTCCCGATAAATTTCGGCCTTGGTCATCCCTTTATAAATACCGGGAAGCTCTCCATTTGCAAACATCCGGTCGCTAATCCAGCAGTCTATACGGGGCTGCCAAATGACTTTTCCGCCAGCTTTGTGAAAGCATACATCTTCGTGAAGTTTTGCAAAATCCATCATAGTTATGATTCCTTTCTTCAATACAGCTTTGGAAAAACAGTGGTTGTTTTCCGAACTCATCTGTAATAGTAAGTGCGTCAAAACGGAAAGTCAAGAAAAATCTGCACAGAATTATTTTTTGGTAAAACACACAAGAATTTTGTAATTTTCGCGTTGATTTAGCATATTTCATCAGATATAATGGGGTTGAATAGAGATATATTTTTTCAATGCGTCAATATACAACTCTATACTTTGCTAATATGGGAATAAGGAGTGTTTTGTTATGAATCAAAAGAATTTGGCGGCAATAACCCCGCCTATGGGCTGGAACAGCTGGGACTGCTATGGTCCGGCAGTTAATGAAGAGCAGCTTTTGGGCAATGCAGCTTATATGGCGGAGTATTTAAAGCACTATGGCTGGCAGTATATTGTATGTGATATCCAATGGTCCGAGCCAAATGCCGGCAAAGAGGGTTGGGACTATATCCCTTTTACTCCCCTTTGCCTGGATGAATATGGCCGCCAAATGCCGGCAGAAAACCGGTTTCCTTCCGCTGCCAATGGGCAGGGCTTCCGGCCCATTGCAGACAAGATTCACGCAATGGGGCTAAAATTCGGCATCCATATCATGCGCGGTGTGCCGCGGCTGGCCGTGCACAAACAACTTCCGGTGCTGGGCGCCAATACCACCTGTAACTGCATTGCTCTCAGCAATTCAGTGTGCAAGTGGAACTCGGATATGTATGGGGTCGATTATCGGAAACCAGGCGCGCAGGAATACTACAACTCCATTTTTAACCTGTATGCTTCCTGGGGCGTAGATTTTGTCAAGGTGGACGACATCTGCAACACCAATATGTACATCGACAATCCCTATTCCGCCGAAAAGGAAATTGAGATGATTCGCAAGGCCATTGACCAGTGCGGAAGGGAAATGGTCTTAAGCCTTTCTCCCGGTCCGGCTGTGATTGAAAAGGCGTGGCATCTGCGTAAAAATGCCAATATGTGGCGGATTACCGATGATTTTTGGGATGAGTGGCCGCTGCTGCTGCATATGTTTGAGCGGTGCGAGGTGTGGCAGCGGCAGGTTTCTCCCGGCTGCTGGCCAGACTGCGATATGCTTCCTCTGGGCCATCTCCGCATCACCGATGACGGCAAAGGCCGCATGACCCAATTCACCCGGGAAGAACAGGTTACCATGATGACCTTGTGGACGATTTTCCGTTCCCCTCTCATCATGGGCGGCGAAATGCGGGATAACGATGAGTGGACCCTCTCTCTTCTCACCAATGAAGAGGTGCTCCGGGTACTCAACCATTCCAGCGGCGCAGAGCAAATTATGCGGGACAATGAAAAAGCTGCCTGGATGAGCCATGATGAGGATGGCGCAATCTATGTGGCGCTGTTCAATCTTTCTGAAAAGCCCCGTACAGTAAAAGTGCAGCTGGAAGAAATCGGATGTGAGGGCACGTTCCGGGTGCGCAGTCTCTGGGAGCAAAAAGCGCTGGGAGAAACGGATGTGGAGGTTTCTGCAGAGCTGCTGCCTCATGGAGCGGCGCTGTATCGTTTGGAAAAAGCATAAGTTCCCTTTTTCTTGACAAGAATCGGGAAAAAGATTATACTGAATAACAAAGCTGGGGTGCCGTATCAAAACGGCTGAGAGGGCGAGAAGCCTAACCCATTGAACCTGTTGGTTAGTACCATCGTAGGGAAGCTGATGATTCTGTGTAGGATAGCAATATTGAGAGCATGGAGCCGGTTCCCGGAATGGGG
>DYBQ01000011.1 GCA_019418545.1 Clostridiales bacterium
TGACTATTCTACCACGCTTTTTCTCTCCTGTCAACGCCTTTTTTCTCTTTTTTTCCTCATTTTTTGCAGTTTGTAAAATTCGCACTGTTTTTCTCCTGTTCCATCTTTTCCCATAAGTAAAATTGCCGTACCCGAATCGGGTACGGCAACCTAAAAACGCAGATTTATCCCAATCTTTCAACCCCGCTCTTGTCCACACGCTGCCAAGCAGCGGCAAAATCATAATCAAAAACCTTTTTCTCCGGGAATAACTCTGCCAGCGGGACCATCACAAAAGCCCGGTTTCTAATTTCCGGATGGGGCACTTTCAATTCGTTATCCTGGTTTTCATATCCTTCATATAACAAAATATCAATGTCGATAATTCGGGCAGCATTTTTAACTGTGCGTGTTCTTCCCATAGCCGCCTCAATTCCCAAACAAGCCCCTAACAGGGCTTTGGGGGAAAGCTCCGTCATAACTACTAAGCACATATTCAGATAGTTATTTTGCGGGTCCGGTGTTTCAAAGGGCTCCGTTTCATAAATATGGGAGCTTGCAACAACTGTGGTGGCACCTGGGAGGAGTTCCAGCGCTCGAATGGCTTTCGATAAATTTTCCCAACGATTTCCTAAATTGGTTCCCAATGCAATAATTGCTTTTTTCATTCAAAATCTTTCCTTTCTCTAACAATTTCAACTGCTACATAATCAAACTCTGCCTGAATGGGCGCTTCCGGTTTTTTCAGAAGTACTCGCACTGTACAAATTTTATCATCCATTTTCAAAACAGCTTCTGCTACACGAGAAGCCGCTCTCTCAATCAAATCATCCGATTGTTCCCGCATAACTCGGGAAATCTCCTCTACCACAGCCGCATAGTTAACGGTATCCCCCAAAGCATCCGTATTCCCTGCTTTTTTTAAATCGCATTCCATGTCCACATCCAGGACAAACAACTGTCCCTTTTTCTTTTCTTCCAGCCCTACTCCATGCCAGGCAAACACTTTCAGACCTCTAATTTGAATTTTATCCATAAAAACATACCTTCCCTTTTCAACACAAAACTACAAAGAATAGCGCAGCACTGCATCTGTAACTTTTGCAGCCTGTACCGCTTCTTTTATATCATGTACCCGTAGAATATCAGCTCCTCCAGCTACTGCCAGCGTATGCGCTGCCAGTGTCCCTGCCATCCTTTCTTCAAATGGCGGATTGCCGCAAGGTGCGCCAATCACCCTTTTGCGGGATGCGGCCATTAAAAACGCAATATCTTTCACCTTTTCGCGGGACACCTGCGCCAAAAGCTGCAAATTCTGCTCAAAGGTTTTTCCAAACCCAATCCCTGAATCCATACAAAGCCGTTGCGGCAAAATTCCAAATTCGGCTGCTTCTTCTACCTTTTTCTCAAAAAAATCATGTACTGCTGCAGCAGCATCTTCTTGCGGCAAAATTTCGCTGTTATGCATGACAATACAGCCACAGCTTCCATTTTCTGACGCCACCTGCCACATCTCTCTGGAAAACCCGGTCACATCATTCAAAATATCCGCACCGGCGTTCAAAGCTCTGCGGGCTACTTCTGGATAAAAAGTATCCACCGAGATGGCCGCCCGAAGCTTTCCATGTAATGCCGCCAGCACCGGTTCAATTCTCTCCCACTCTTCCTCCCAAGGAATCGCTGTATATCCCGGACGGGTAGACTGCCCGCCAATATCAATGATATCAGCCCCCATGGCTTCCATTTCCAGTGCATGAGCCGCTGCCCTTTCCGGCTCAAAATACTTTCCTCCATCTGAAAAGGAGTCGGGTGTTACATTCAGGATTCCCATAATATAGGTACGTTTTCCCAAAGGAAATTGATGCGCCCCTGCACAAAAGATTTGATTCATTCACAACCTCCTGCTTTTATTCATATTTCAGCAGAATCACAACGCCCCTGCTTTCTCTCGCTTCAATATAGCTGCACTGATTATAAGAAACCTGATTTTCACTCAGTTCAGCATTGGCGCCTTCCACTGCATTCATCAGCAAATAGGGGGATTGTTGGAAAAGCTTTTGCAGCATTCCATCATAATCCAATGATTCCCCAATAAACACAGAAACACTGGTTTCCTTACTTTCCGCAGCTTTTACAATCGCATTCTTTAAAATATCCTCACAGTTTTCCGAAGCAACCTGTACACCCTTTGCACGAAAATAATTTGCTTTTACAGCTGTACAGGACGGCAGCGGTACATTATATATCTGGTCGGCACTTTGGTCTGCTGTGGCGCCTGCCACCGGATATATAGTATGGTCCACCTGTATCATTTCATCTGAGAGATTGAAATATTTATGAATCGCCATCTCTCCATTATCATCCCAAGTCGCATCAGCATGATACCATTGCCCGTCAATGCGAACCAAGTTCCACATATGGGCGCCATTGGCCGTACCGGTTACCAACATACTGGGAATTCCAGACTGGTTCAAAAGAAGCTGCAAAGTCCGCGCATACCCCTCACAAACCGCTTCCCCGTCCAGCAATACGCCCAAAATGGTGTGAGCCCGCCAATCATTGCTTCCACTGGCAGCGGCTTCATCATCATACAGGCACCTTTCTATTATTGCATCATACAAATAGACTTCCCTATCCAAAGCATCTGTATTTTCAGGGATTCCCTGCAAAATCTGCTCAATTTTCGCAATCATTTGTTTGGAAAACTTCTGGCAATCTGAAGGCGGAGCCATGGAATAAAGCTGTACAACCGTTTTCCCCATTCCCGTAGAATAGCCATATTGGCTGGAAATCCAGAAAACTTCCGGGTGGTCATGCAAAAAAGCAGAAAGGACCCGGACAACCTCCACTCCGGTCAACTCTGCACCCCGAACGGTAATTCTTTCAACAGGATACAAAAGGTCCTCATTGTGCTCTTCCGAAACATGATAAACCGATTCTTCCATTTTTTCATACAGTTCTTTTAATGCACTGTCATCCAGCGAATCCTTCCCTTGCTCCATGGGCATAGCATTATAGCCCTTAGCCTTGGGCAAGGACACCTGTGAAATCTGTCCATAAACGTCACTGCCGCTTTCATCCGAAATTTCCACTTGTGAGTGCGTGTTAATTTCCGCGCTTATTACAGCCATAGACTTCTCTTCCACTCCAGAAGAGGCGGTTTCGGAAACATATCTTTCCCCAGAGAGGAAGTGCATGGCTCCATACAAAAGGGCTCCGCAGATTACCACAAGCAAAAGGGCTGTTATAGCTGCAGCCATCTTATGCTTTCTTCTTATGCGCTTTCTTTTCATGCTCATCCCTCCACCTTATGTCTCATGACAAATAAAAGTACTCACGCAGGAACGAACCCAGCTGCTTTTCCAGAATTTACAGGGTATTATAGCACAGCCATCCACCGCTGTAAATCACCGATTACCGCACACTCCCATGATATTGGATTTTTGCGGCAATTTCTTCCATTCTGCCGATAGAATAAGCAAAAAACTTTTCATAAGACTGGCAAAAGCAGTTTTTTTTCAAATTCCCCTGCAAGTCTCTTGGCTCCCGATACCGCTTACATCCACCCCGGCAAATCGGCATCCATTTGCAGTTTTTACAATCATCGTCAACCTGTCTGGATTCCTCCACGAAGCCAATGGCGCGGCGCTTTTCTTCTATCTGTTCAAAGCTGCAATCATTAAGATTTCCCAGGCAATAATCATCCAGAACATAAAAATCACAGGGATACACACTGCCATCCGCTTCTATTACATTTTGAAAGGAGCACACTCCGCTCATTCCACAGGATTCTGGCGGATATCCCAGCAGCATTTGAATATAATTATCAAACTGCCGGATGGAAATTTCCTCTCCGTTCATCAAATCCCGATACCATAAATCAAACAGCCGGCACAAAAATTCCCCATAAGCCTTCGGTGTCAAAGAATACTCTCTTTGTCCCGGCTCCTCTCCCAGCGGGTCCAAACAGGGAATGAATTGTAAGTACCGGAAGCCATTCTTTTTATAATAGGAATATATACTCTGAATTTTTTTCGCAGTCTGGGCATTTACCACTGTCAGGATGTTATACTCAACGCCAAATTTTGAGAACAGTTCTGCCGTTTTCAAAATTTCCCGAAAAGTCCCCTCTCCCTGTGGATTTACGCGAAACCGGTCATGAGTTTCCCGGGTTCCATCCAGGGACAGCCCTACCAAAAAATGATTCTCGCAAAAGAAGCGGGCCCATTCTTCATCCATACAATACCCGTTTGTCTGGATGGCATTAACAACCTTTAGTCCTTTCCGGGCATATTTTTTCTGGAGTTCTACCGCTTTCCGAAAAAAATCCAGCCCAATCAGTGTAGGCTCTCCTCCCTGAAACGCAATGGTACATTGTCCCTGTGCCCGCTCCATGGCTTTTGAAATCACATTTTCCAGCGTTTTTTCTGTCATAAACCCAAATGCAGCCTGCTTCCGCTTTTGCATCTCATCATGATAAAAGCAATATCGGCATCGCAGGTTACAGGAACCAGACGACGGCTTGATTAACAAATGGATTGGCGGCATATTCATCCCTCCTGTACTTTCCATCCCCATCATAACACAGTTCCACTCATCTGTAAAAGAAATCTTTCCAATATGCGGGATTTTTGCAAGAATCCATCCAGTTTTTCGTCTATTACTCGTTGATTTTCGTGCAAAAAGTATTATAATACCATCAGAACAAAGAAAAACAGAACCGCTGTTTTTCTGTAACAGAATGATTATGAAGTCTTATACTGCGGGGAGGAATGTGTTTTGAAAATTACACATCTAAAAACCAATCGTATTACAAACCCTCTGGGCTTTGAACTGAAAAGCATTTCACTTTCCTGGGTCACATCAGACACTCCGTCTCAAAAGCAAAAATGGGCCCGTGTACAAGTGACTGATACTCCCGATTTTTCCAACATCCTTTGGGATTCCGGCGAAAGCCCTGCCCTCTCTTCCATAGATTGTCCTTTACCAATAGACACTCGTCCTCGCACCCGATATTGGTGTCGAGTTACCGTCTGCGGGGATGCTGGCGACATTGCCTCCAGCGAGCCGGCCTGGTTTGAAACAGGCAAACAGGAAGAGCCTTGGCAGGGAAAATGGATAACTACCGGACAGGACAGTACTATTCATCCTCTTTTCCGCCGCAGCTTCACACTGGAGGAAGAACCTCAGTGTGCCCGCATCTATGCAACGGGTCTGGGACTGTATGAGCTTTCTGTCAACGGACAAAAAGCCGGGGACGAATATCTGGCGCCCGGCTGTACCGCCTATGATAAGTGTCTCCAATACCAAACATACGATATCACTCCCATGCTTCACAAAGGAAAAAACACGTTGGGAGCCATGTTGGGAAACGGCTGGGCAATGGGACGCTTTGGGTTTGGCGGCTATGCCGGAAGCTATGAAACCGGAGACTTGGGAACTCCCTGTCATTTGTTTTCCGACCAGTTCCTGTTTTTGCTGGAACTTCATGTGACGCTGGCTGACGGACAGGAAATCGTTTTGGGCACAGACGAAAGCTGGCAGTGGGCGCCTTCTCCCATTACTTTCGGCGGTATTTATGATGGCGAGCGATATGAACAGGGAAAAGAGATTCCCGGGTGGGATACGCCCGAGGCCGATAATTTCCCATGGAATCCGGCACAGGCTGCTGTTTTAAACCGTCCGCTTGCCAAGCCGTCTGCCCGCCTCAGCCTGCCGGTAAAGCGCCGCGAAACCTTCCGCCCCAGCTTGCTGCACACAGAAAAAGACGAATGGGTACTGGATATGGGGCAGGAGATTACCGGCGGTTTTCTGCTGGATTCCCATTTGCCAAAAGGGACTGCCCTTCGGCTGCAATTTGGGGAATTATTGCAGGACGGCTGTTTCTATCGGGATAATATGCGAACCGCGCTTTGTGAGTACCGTTACCTTTCTGATGGCCGTCCCCAGGTTATCCATCCTTTCTTCACCTTTTATGGATATCGTTATATAAAAGTAGAAGGCTGGCCCGGCGGAAAACCCGACGAAGCAGCTTTTACGGGATATAGCCTGTATTCCGATTTGGACGAAATCGGCACTTTGGAAACGGGGCACCAAAAAATCAACCGTTTAATCCTCAACGCCAAGTGGAGCCAAAAAGATAATTTTGTGGATGTTCCTACCGATTGCCCCCAACGGGACGAGCGGATGGGATGGACAGGTGACGCTCAGATTTTCAGCTCCACCGCCTGCTTCCTGATGGACTGTGCCGCTTTTTATGATAAGTATTGTCGGGATATGTGGAAGGAGCAGGAAATTCGCGGAGGATGCACCACTCATGTTGCGCCATACCTGTCTAATTTTGGAGACGGCGACAAAGGCGCTTGCGGCTGGGCAGATGCTGCGGTCATTGTCCCTTGGAACACATATGTTTATAACGGCGGAAAAGAAAAGCTTCGGGAACATTTCCCGGGGATGAAAGCTTGGATAGACTGGGTCCGGCAGGAAGATGCTTCCACCGGAAATACCCGTCTGTGGCTGGCAAAAAAATTTCATTACGGAGACTGGCTGGCACTGGACGGTCCCCGATACGGATTAGATGCGGAAGCGGTTCTGGGTGGTACGGATGTGACATTTTTATGCTCCGTATATTATTTCCGCTGTGCTCAAATCGTTTCGAAGGCAGCCGGTGTACTGGGCATGGAAGCCGAACAAAAAGAATATGCCGAATTAGCGGAAGAAATCCGCACAGCGATTCATCAGGAATACTTCACTCCCACTGGCCGCTGTGCTGCCGCTACCCAAACGGGTCTGGTACTGGCGCTGCAATATGGTCTTGTGCCAACCGGCTTTGAAAAAAAGAATCTCGAGGCGCTGCAATCCATGCTGCACGACTCCCAAATGCACATAAGGAGCGGTTTTCTTGGAACACCGGTTTTATGCCGTGCCCTTTCCCAATATGGAGACAATGATTCTGCCTACACATTGCTGCTGCAAGAAGATTTTCCCAGCTGGCTGTATGAAGTCAACATGGGGGCCACAACCATTTGGGAGCGTTGGAACGCCCTGCTGCCGGATGGAAAAATCAGCGGTACCGGTATGAACTCCATGAACCATTATGCCTATGGCTCTATTGTGGAATGGATGTATCGGGACATGTGCGGCATCAACCCATGTGAAGATGCCCCGGGATTTCAGCGTATCACGCTGAATCCCAAGCCGGACAAACGCATAGGATACGCTTTTGCAGCTGTTGACTCCCCTGCCGGCCGTTATCAGAGTGGCTGGAAATGGTGTGAAGATACGGGTTTCTCCTATGACTTTTCCATTCCCTTCAATTGTGAGGGCGAACTCTGCCTGATGGGCACTTTGGATGCACTTACTGTAAACGGTATACCGGCATCTAAAAGCAATCTTCCGCTGCGGCAGGAAGGGAAGTTTGTCAAAGGAATTTTGCCTGCGGGCGATTATCATTTTCAATAAGTCCCCTGTATAAAGCCTCCTGCTTTTTTCCATACTATTCCCAAGAAAACATGCAGGAGGCGGCTGCCATGAAACCAATCAGTCAAAAAGAATATGCCAAAATGGCCCAAAAGGCCTCTCCCTCTTCTCCCACTGGAAAAAACTGTCTGCTCGCCTTTGTCACTGGCGGGGGAATCTGTGTATTGGGGCAATTTCTCTGTAATTTATATCAGCAATGGGGACTCAGCCTGTCCATGGCCCGTGCCGGGGTTTCCATCTCTCTTATATTCCTGTCGGCGCTTTTTACTTCAATAGGATGCTTTGACAACATTGCCCAGTTTGCCGGGGCCGGAACGCTGGTTCCCATCACCGGATTTGCCAATGCTGTAGTTTCGCCCGCTATGGAATTTAAAAGTGAAGGCATAATCACCGGGATGGGTGTAAAAGCCTTTACCATTGCCGGCCCGGTGTTGGTATTTGGTATTTCCGCTTCCGTACTATATGGAATGATTTTTTGGCTCATCACGATTATCCTATAGAAAACCCGCCTGCCGTTTCAAAAAACAGCAGGCGGGTTTATTAATTTAGCGCTTGTTTTGGAAAATCATTAACATCCATTATAACAACTCAAAATACTGCATTGAGGGATATTTATATTCTTACTTTTGAGCTAAACTTAATAATCTCCCATACACTGAGTTCTGCGCATATCGGAAAGATAAAGAGATAACTACACCCCATTTACTGTCTTGTGCGATATTGCCCTAATTTTGCAGGAGAGACACCATATTTATTTTTAAACACTTTAAAAAAGCTCCCATAATTATCGTACCCTACCAACTTGGCTACCTCAGATATCGTGTAATCCTTTGTTTGTAAAAGCTTAAAAGCGTTTTGCAATCTAACATCTATTAAATATTCTTTAGGAGTCATACCTGTTTGAGAATAAAAAAGTCGTCCTAAATATCTTCTGTCAATACTTAATAATTTTGCGATTTGTTCAACAGAGATTTTTTCTCCATAATTATTATGAATATAATTGATTGCTTTCTCAACATATTCATTTCTCCGTCTATCAACATATAACAAAGTGAAAATTTCATAAATTTTTGAGCACAAAAAGAATTCAAGGCAAATATCATCTTTTTTTGTATTCTGTATTTCGACAAAAACATGTTCTGCATTTGGATTATGACAAACACATTGATTGTTTTGGAACGCCGTAGTTTCGATAAATTCTACCGCTTTTTTACCCGAAAATCCTATCCATATATATGTCCATGGTTCCACAGCATCTGCATAATATTTACATAATTCTGTTGGCCTAATCAAAAATAAATCACCTGCTGAAAGGGTATAGCATTCATTTTTCCGAATATAATATCCTTTTCCGCTTTGTATATAGTGAATAATATAATGTTCTCTAATACAAGGACCAAAGAAATGGCCTGGACGACATCTTTCATATCCTGCAGAAACCGGATTGATTTCTTCAAAACCACGATTGGTTACCAGAAACTCTTTCGTGTGTTCTACAGAATCAGTAAAAGGAGAAACTTGAACGGTATCTTTTGGTTTTAGCGAAACAGAAGATTCTGAATCGTATAAATTAACGGAATTCATAAAATTTTGACACCCCCCAATTTTTAAAAAGTTCCTGTTAATAAATTGGTCATCTGTTTTACCGAACTAACAAACGCTCTATACTGGCTCTGCATTAAACATCCATTAAGAAAACTTACCCTCAGGAGACCTTCTCCTATTACCTTTATTTACAACATAACCCCAATAGAGCCGTCTGTCAAGAACTGCAAATCATTCATTTTATTTTCGCCAGCTGGGTACAGCCGTATTTATGAATCAGTAATTATCATAACATTTACAAATGACAATTACTTATAAAAACAAAGTCTGCCTACTACAGCAAAACCGGGTGCAGCCTGCAGCAGACCGCACCCGGCGATTTATTCAGTTGCCTGCTTTTTTCAAAGCATTACGAGCTGCTTAATAATAACCCTTATGTCTCATCTCTTCTGCGCAGCTTCAACACCAGCACGGCCAGCATCAGGGAAACAGCTGCAGATGCTGCCCATACCCAGATAACTGTATTGTCACCGGTTGTGGGGGCTTTGTCTGCACTGCTGCCATCCTTGTCCGAGCTACCGGAAGAAGTGCTGTTGTCGGTGTTTCCATCGTCCTTGCCGTCATCGGGATTCGTGGTATCACCGTCATCATTTGCGCTCAGGTTTTCAATGGCAGCTTCCAGTTCTTCCACAGCCTCGTCCACCACTGCCTGGTCCTCTTCGCTCAGAGTTTCGTCTGCCAGAACTGCCTTCGCATTCTGGAAGGCTGCTGTAAATACTGCTGCGCTTTCTGCTGTATAGCCGCTCAAATCCATTCCTTCTGCTTTGTTTACCAAATCCTCCAGAATCGACTTGTCTGCCTTGAAACGCTGGGCCAAAATGGCGTTCAGCAAAGCTTCGGCTGCCGGCTCAACGTCTTCTTGCATCGCATCGCCGTCTGCCATCACTTTTTTCGCAGCTTCCAAAGCATCTACCAGCTGCTGCCAGTTGTCCTGGACATATTTGTCCTGTTCGGGAATCATAGCCTCTGCCTTTGCAATCAACTGCTCCAGCATGGTCTTGTCGCCTTGTACAAGGCCCAGGCCCCAAATGCCAGTAAGCAAATTGTCCCATGCGGTGTTCACTTCGTCCTGCGTAGCTGCCGCATTATCCAGAACTGCTTTAGCCTCGGCCAGTACCTTTTCAAAGTATGCTTTTGCACTGTCTGTTACGCCTTCGGTGCTCAGGGTCAATGCATAGTCATAGGTCTTTTGCAGCAAGGTTTTGTCTGCCTGCACCTGGCCTTCTTTTACAAAGTTTCCGGTAATGGTCACATCCTGCTCCGGCATAACAAAAGTAAACTCATCTTCACTGCCTTCCACCGGAGTCAGGGCACATTCGGTACCATCGGCAGCCGTTACCTTGAGAGAACCAGTCTCCAGCTCATAGCCAGTATAAGCCTGTGTATAAACGGTGACTTCTTTGCCAGTGTGTGCTCTGGAATAATTCAGAGAGCTATCTACTGCAATATCGCCGTTTTCTGGTGCTTCAATGTCGATATTCTTAGTTGCATAAAGAGTAACCGGTTCTCCGATTGCCTCATCAGCATTTGTTTTGCTGACTTCCTGTAGTTCCCATTCCTCATTGGGTACAACTTCGGTCAACTGCCAAATCCGGCCGTTCACCCAAGATTGACGCATTGCACTCTGCAATTCTTCCGTATACTCGCCGTTTACTACGAATGCACCGTGCATAATTGCGTTATTCCAGGTTTTAATCCACTCTGCCATATAAGGATAGGTATCGAAAGTGCTATGATTTACATACCATCCGGTTCCTGCTTCCCAACCGCCCTTCATGGACAGGTTCATCAGCAGGTTTTCCTTACCATATCCGCCATGATTTCCGTGGTCATATGTCCAGCCGAGCATGGAGGGCAGGAAGTTCTTGCTGTAATAATTCAGGCTGCACATCAGTGTGGTAATCGGCGTATTGGACTCGCCCCAGCTTACTCTTGAAATTGCATCCCAAGTATTGGTGTCAATGTTGCTGGACTCATTGATAAATCCATCAACAGCTCCTTTTTCGCTCAAAATATTATACAAGCCATTCTTAAATTCTGTAGGCATCATCGTACCATATGGATTCATTTTCGTTGCTTCAAAAGCATCCGTGGACATTGCCCGGATTCCAATATCTCCATAAATGCTTCCCAGTCTATTAAGCATAGGCTCCAGAGAATTCCATCCTCCGACAAATGGGGATGTATAATAACTCCAAAGCAGATATACGGTATTATCAGCCTTATGTTCCTGTTTGGGAGTATTATATGCACCGCGAGTGCAGCCTGTCAGTTTCCATTCGTTGTCGCTCACCTTAGTGCACGCGGTGTATGTGATAATTTCTCCACCGATTCTAACATTACGCAGGGTTGTTCCATATGCTCCGCTCAGCACAGTATCAGAGAATGGATATCCGTCTTTTACATACAGCGTTGTATCTTCAGCCGAAGCATCTCTTGTGAGAGGAGACATTCCTTTGAAAGATAAAGCGTCTGTTGCCTCTGGGCTTACATATTCTGTATTGGCATCAATCAGATTTGTCAGAGTATGCGTACCTAAATAAATTCCAGAAGCCTCTGCTTTTTCTACCATTTGTTTCGCATTTTCATCCGAACCACCAAAACGTCCATCAAATTGATAGGAGCCGTTGTTGGTCCACGGTCCACCTGCTCCATACTGTCCAAACAAATATTTAATGCCAGAATCCACACCCATCTGAATATCATTATCCAGATAATCATAGATACTGTCTGTAAAGACCAGGAAATCCTGACCAGTCTTCATAGATGTTCTTTGCCATTCCCCATCAATGGTGGGATGAGGCAAACCTTCTGTTAACTGAATATTGGAAATCACATTCAGAGTATTATTTACTTTTGTTCCATAAAGTCCAACAGAAGAGCCAATCATACTTGCATCTTCATCAGCATGATAACCTGTTAATTCGGGAATTGTCTGTGCTACTTCAGAGCCAAAATAAATGGTACGCTCTGTTTCTTGGGTATAATCCCATGTGTATCCGCTTATCTGGCCTCCCCAGGTAGAAAATGCAGCAGAATTAGAATAATCCACTTCAGGTCCTTTTCTCACTTGGTCAGAAGGCAAGTCGGAAGGATAGAACTCATCTTTAAATTCAATTGGCCATCCGCCAATAGTTTTGGTGTTAAGCATGTGCATACCAATGGCAAACTTATCATCATATGCAACACCAGCACTAATGGCGCCGTCATTAATGGAAGTCTTCAAGGGCCCCCAAAGAATTGCCTGAACGGAAACCTTATCTGGCTTTTTCAAATCAACCAAAGTCAAAGCCATATAGTTTCCTTCATCCCGCATTTCTATAACAGCCTCGGCATCAATTGTGGCAAAATCAAATACCAGACGGCTGTTCTCTTCATCATAAACCACACCGGTAGGTTCTTCAATGTTATAGTCCGCAACCAGAGAAACAAGGCTTCTCAGTCTATCGTCTGGCTCTTTTGTAGAATAATCCGTATTATCCACAGTACTAATCAGGTTTGTCACTTTGCCATGGCTGTCCATCACCAGATTCAGCAAGCCAGCATGAACCGTAACCGCCCCTTCGGTCGGCTCTTCCACCCAAACAGCCTTAAGAGTGATATCGCCGGTAACGGGCTCGTCAAAAGTATAAGGCTCATCGTTTAAACGCCATCCAGCAAAGATGAAGCCCTCTTTTTCCGGATTCTCCGGTCTTTCCAACTTCATGCCGTCTGTAACCTGTACTGGGCTGACTTCAGTACCGCCGTCGCTGTCAAATGTAACCGTATGAATCCCTACTGTTTTCCAGTTGGCAACCAGCGTCATTTCCCCAGTAACAGGCTGGGAGAAATCCCATTCCTCACCGCCGGCCACGTCCACGGTCCATTTGTCAAACTTCTGCCCAAGTACCGGTGAAATCGGGTCTTCAGGCCGAGTAAGCGTACTGCCATCATTTACATAAGATTTCTGAACAGCTCCAGTTCCGTCATTAAAGTCAAAAGTAACGCAGAACTTGTTGGAATTATACACGGCGATTTCGGTAGCTGCCAAGGCATTCGGGGCAAAATTTGCACCTGGAGTCGGAAGCTGTGACATTCCGTGCTGATAATAACGGACATATCTGGCTTCTGTTGGCTCAAAAGTAATGTCCTGCCCTTCCATGACATTTTTCATATCGGTATCCGTTCCTTCACCGAACCCAAAGAAATTACCGGTATCGCTATTGAACACTGTCTTTGTAGTATCATCCTCAAAATTTTCGTCCTGTGAGATTTGGATGACCATATTGTGTGAAACGGAATAATAACCCGGATAATCATTGGGGATTGTCCCAACATATTTAATCGTATCGATTTTATAGTTCTTTCCTAGGTCAATTTGAATCCACGGCTTTTTTTCTGTATCCTCCGCTTCGCTTCCTGTATGGTAACGGAAGGCTATTTCCCCTATAGGGTCCTTATCAATTACGCCATCCGTTATCCTTTCCAACTCCTCCGGATTAGCTTCCATAAATGCAGCTGCGGTTACTTCTTTGCCATATGCAATATTTACCGGTTCACTCTCAGCAGCAATGACCGGAGTACTCATTGGAATTACAGAAAATGCTAAACTGCATGCCAGCCCTATAGCCAACACTCTCTTTTTCAAACTCCGAACTTTTTTCTTTACATTTTGCATTTCAATACTTCTCCCTTCTTTACCCAATTCAATTATTGGTTAAATCATTCAGGTTTCCAAAATACTGAATGGTATAATCTGAAACTGCATCTCCTCCTTTTGATTACCGCCCCACATTTTTAAGAAACATCATTTACAGGCCCCTTTGGGACAGCATAAGTTCTACACACCGTTTTTAACAATGGTATCCTGGAATTCTTCTTTACCTAGCCTCCTTTCCTACCTTCCTCAACATGCTGGTTGTATATTGGAAGTTAATATTTTTTATCTTATTTTTGGGTATATACAACATGTTTTCAACAGCAAAAGTTTGCTTTTAACAATTCAAAAATTCATAAAATTAAAAAACTGGCACTTATATTCGCAAAACACACAAATGGTCTTCATATCCACTTGTTTTCACTTCAATAAAAAGCTATACTACTGGTCATAGGAAACTGCGGCTTCTTTAATCTCATGCGCTATTTGGACTCACTATTATATTCCTTTATCCATTTAGAAAACAAATGGAAGCGAATATATCCTTATTTGGAGCACCTTCTTAATGAAAACTCTATATTGCCTTTTGGATTGGGCTTATTTTCCCAAAAGTAAAGAACGTTACAAACTTAATATAGCCATAATACCCATGCAATACGCTTTTAGAATATCATATTTAGACTTATTATTCGATATAGAAAAGTGCTCTAAACATATACTTTTGAGACATTTTTCTGGAGCAATATATAAAACAAATCCCGCTCTATAGCAAGACTCTTCGTCAGTAAAATCTATAAAAAGGTATATAGTATACATTATTATAATACAAAACCCGCTTACCGTTTCGAAAAACAGCAAGCGGGTTTATTTATTAACGCCTATTTTGTGAAATCCATGTATAAATTACCATAGCAATTCCAGAGCCAAACCAAGCAAGCAAAAACAGCAGCCACCAGGGAATTCCCAAAAATACATTTCCAAAATTCGCGCCCTGCCCTGCTAGCAGGATAATCACTGCTCCCAGCAGCATTAGCCCTGCATTTAGTAAAACACTGAACAAAAGCCCTATCAGCATTCCATACAGCAGCAAATGACCCGCTCCCCAGCCCATATAGAACGTATATCGGCTTTTTTCTTTTCGGCTCAAACGCTGTAGTTCTGCCCGTTTTACCGCAGCTTGGGCACACTCTCCGGGACCTTCCCAACTTTCTAATTCCTCCATGGAAAAAGTCCAGTACAGCTGATGCAGAAGTCTTTTCCCATGATGACGAAACCCACATTTCCAAATATCCGGCTTTGTTTCTTTCTTTTCTGCTATTGCCGTCCCACACAGAAACTGTATGGAAAAATCCCCTCTTTGCACATTTTCCTCACAATGAATCAAAAAATCCGCCCTCTTTTTAGGGCCAATCCAATATGCCTTTCCACAGGAGCGCTCCAGCCGAATTCCTCGTATGGAACCCTCTCGATAAAAATCGGGATATTTTCCGCTATATCCCAAAGCTTCCATCTGCCTCTGTACGTCCTCCCGGCTTTTCTCCACAAGTTTTCGGGGACACAACAGGGATACCCTGTCAGGATAAGCCTTTTGCGATTGCTCTATCTGATTGAAAATTTCCCGCCACAACGGTTCACATTCAATCCCGTTTAGAATGAAAAACAGTTTGTCCAAAAGCTTCTGACAAGAAGATATATCGGGAAGCGTTTTTTCTATTTCGTCCAGCAGCTCTGCCACGTTATCTTTTCCATATTTTTGGGTAAGTTCTTTCAGCTCTGGAAATTTTTTAACCCAATCCTTTTCTTCCAGCACAGCATCAAGACTTACAATCTCCCTCATCAACGGCAGCAGCGCCTTTTCTTCCTCATTACAGGCATAACCTGCTATTCTGTCTTTTTCCATCAACGAAGCGCCCAAGCCCTGCAAGCAGCTCCAAGGCGTTTCAAAACAGCCCCATTCCGCTGTAATCCGGCAGCTTTCTGCCTGAACATCAGCCCTCAAAAAAGACAGCTCTACCTTTGCGCTTTCCGATTCTGCATTCTGTACTTCGCCCCGCAGCCAAAAGCGACCGTCTTCTTCTGACAGCTCCACACTTCCATACAAAAATTGATTGCTATCGGGTATTATGCCCTCAGCATCATACAACGTCAACCGGCGAAGGACAGCCTCTTCTTCTCCCAGCAAAAATTCCACTCTGTCCCCTTTTCGGGAAACTGCCTGCCAAAAAGGAGACAATACGAGTTCCTGCAAAGCTTCCGCTGTTTCCGGTGTAAAAGCGGATGTCAGTTCTTCTATCTTCCGAAAATATTCCTTTTCCGAATTTTCTACTTGCAAGCTGCATTCTTGAAGAAAATGCAGGATTTCTCCGCAATTTTTCGCAGACAAAAAGTATTTTGACACTTTCTCCGACATTTCCCCAATGGTTTCGCCATAGGTCCGCTGTATCCACCGATATATTCTTTTCTGTTTACGGACAGACTCTTTTTCCGGTTCTTCTCCAAAGCGAGCCTGTACATGAAACCAGATTCCGCTAAGCATTTCCAACTCTTCCACAGAAATATATTCCGCTTTACCCATTTCTTCATCTCCTTTTTCTTTTGAACTCTCCTAAAAATCAGTATATCATGGCGTTTTGCGCGGTGCAATTGCCATGAGAATAATTTCCTTTTTTCCGTATACACTAACAAACAGAAATTTCGTCTGTTTCATGGAGGTGCAGTCACTTGCAGAAATCTTTTATATTTCCCTGTCTTTTCCTGCAACATTTGGCCTGTCATTTTTGGGGAGGAATGCGCCTATGATTCATCGTATTGGGCAGGACACCCTTGCGCTTGAAAATGCCCGGCTGTCCGCTTGGGCAGCTGCCGTGGGAAAAAAAGAAGCCGAAGGTCCTTTGGGAAGCTATTTTGACGAAACCTATTCTGATAACTCCATGGGACAGGACAGTTGGGAAAAATCAGAGGCTTTTTTACAAAAAAGGGCATTAGAGCTGGCTTTGGGAAAAACTGCCCTCCCCACCAAAGCCATTGATTTTATTCTGGCCGGAGATTTGCTAAATCAATGCATTTCTTCTACTTTTGGCCTTCGCTCCTTTGGGATTCCCTTTTTGGGACAGTATGGCGCCTGTTCTACCATGGCTTTGACGCTTGGCCTATCTTCCGTACTAGTTGAAGGCGGTGCAGCTCGCCGAACGGCCGCTGTTACGTCTTCTCACTTCTGTTCAGCAGAACGCCAATTTCGTCTGCCCCTGGAATATGGCGGGCAGCGGGCTCCCACTGCTCAATGGACGGCCACTGCTTCCGGCTGTGTGATTGTCAGTCAGGAAGGAATGGTTGCTGTCCGTCATGTCACTTTTGGCAAAATTACGGATTTAGGCATTACCGATTCTGCCAACATGGGGGCTGCTATGGCTCCCGCGGCCGCTGAAACACTTTTGTCCTTTTTCCGGGATACCAATACCCTTCCAAGTCAATACGATGCCATTTATACCGGTGATTTGGGGCTGGTAGGGAGCCGGCTTCTATGTGAACTGATGGAAAAAGAAGGCATTTCCATTTCTTCTTCCCACCAGGATTGTGGCCTTATGCTGTTCGACCGGGAAAAACAGGACGTCCATGCCGGTGCTTCTGGCTGCGGCTGCTCCGCCAGTGTACTCTGCGGCTATATTCTCCCGCAGCTTGCCGCCGGAAAGCTGCGCAATGTCCTGTTTACTGCTACCGGCGCGCTCATGTCCCCAACTTCCAGCCAACAAGGAGAAAGCATCCCGGGGATTGCCCATCTGGTGCATCTTACTCCTGCATAAAACCTGTTTTATAAAAAATTCCCTAGTTTTCGATTTTTTGTGACAAGCTCAATTATCCATGATATAATATAGGATAAATAGTTACGCTTTGCCTGAGAGGCACAAAAAAACGGGAACGAGGGACGTACTTATGGAACTTTTGAAACAGCGAATTTTGCAGGACGGCCATGCCACAGAGGACGATGTTCTAAAGGTGGACAGCTTTTTAAACCATCAGATGGATATTTCGCTCCTGAATGAAATTGGAAAAGAATTCCGCCGTCGTTTTGAAGGCGTACCGGTTACTAAAATTTTGACAATCGAAGCTTCCGGCATTGGAATTGCTGCGATTGCGGCCCAGCATTTTGGCAATGTACCCGTGGTATTTGCCAAAAAGACCAAATCCCGAAATCTGGACGGCGCTCTCTATACTGCACAGGTGCAATCCTTTACAAAAGGGACTGTTTATGATATTCAGGTATCTCAAAAGTTTATTGGCCCCGATGATTGCGTTTTGATTCTGGATGACTTTTTGGCCAAAGGACAGGCACTGCAGGGGCTGTTAAAAATTGTTAAGGCTTCTGGTGCCAAATTGGCAGGATGCGGTATTGTTATCGAAAAGGGATTCCAGGATGGAGGCAAGATGCTTCGCGCGCAGGGAATCCGAGTAGAATCACTGGCGATTATTTCTTCTATTTCCAGCGGAAAAGTAACCTTTGCTGAATAATCATTTATTAAGAAAGCTTGATAATTTTTCCACTGCCTTCCCAAAGGAAAAACTTGGGAAGGCAGTGTTTTTTGCATATTTTTATAATATTTATACAAAAACATTCTTGCAAAATCTCCACAAACCTGTCATTTGTTCACGCTGCTATCACATAAGCCATTTATAATAGGAAACTGGCCTGCAATATCTTCCTTGTGCAACGTTTTTTGCCCTTCTTTTTGGAAAACGATTGCCATAGATTCTTTTTTTGGGAACAACTTGCAAAAAATAGATAAATGCGATATGATATTGAGGCGTGTGTTTCAACAGAATATACTAAACAGGAGGGACACGAGATGATAGAGGTCAAAAACCTCACCAAGCGCTATGGAAACAACGTAGCACTTGACAACGTAAGCTTCTCGGTTGAAGAAGGAAAAATTTTGGGATTTCTGGGACCAAACGGTGCCGGTAAATCCACAACCATGAATATTATCACCGGCTATTTATCCTCGACCGAGGGTACAGTTACCGTAGGCGGTTATGATATTCTCGAAAATCCAAACGAGGTCAAAAAACTCATCGGCTACCTGCCGGAAATTCCGCCGCTATACATGGATATGACCGTAAAAGAGTACCTGAACTTTATGTATGATTTGAAGAAGGTCACTCTGCCTCGGGAAAAACATATTCAGGAAATCTGCCGTCTGGTAAAAATTCAAAATGTGTATAAGCGCTTGATTGGAAACCTGTCCAAAGGTTATAAACAGCGTGTCGGTATCGCCCAAGCGCTGCTGGGAAATCCCCCGGTACTGATTCTGGACGAACCTACGGTAGGCCTTGACCCCAAGCAGATTATTGAAATCCGCAAACTGATTAAAGATTTGGGCCGCCAGCATACCGTTATTTTGAGTTCTCACATCCTTCCCGAAGTACAGGCTGTTTGTGAGCGGGTCATCATCATCAATAACGGAAAACTAGTGGCCGATGGTGCAACCGACCGCTTGGCACACGACCTTTCCAATGACCACCGGCTTATTTTCCGGGTAGACGGCCCTGAAAACCAGGTGTACCATGCTTTAAACAGTATGCCCCGTGTGAAGGAAGTCATTAACTATGGCGAAAAAGAGCCTGGTGTTTTCGAATACTCCATTGAAACAGAAGTGGATTATGATATTCGTCGGGACTTATTCGCATTGCTCACCCGTAAAGGCTGGCCGCTTTTGGCAATGCGCAATACGGATTTGACTCTGGAAGATGTCTTCCTCCAGCTTACTAGTGGCGAACATTCACGCATCGCCTCTAAAATCAAGAAAGGAGCTGAAGAAGCATGAAAGCCATTTTAAAACGCGAGCTGAAATCCTATTTTGCTTCCCCTATCGGCTATGTTTGTGTTGCCGTTTTGCTGGCGCTCTCTGGTCTGTTGTACCTGCAGGTTATGTCCTATGGTTCTTCTTCCAATATATATGTGGTATACACCAACATGTTTACCTTTAGCATGATGGTCATCCCGATTCTGACCATGAAAAGCATGAGTGATGAGCAGAAAAACAAGACCGACCAAGCATTGCTTACTGCACCAGTAAGTGTAACATCCATTGTATTGGGAAAATTTATTGCTGCTTTTATTGTATATGCAATTGCCATGACCGGCACCCTGCTGCCCTGTGTTGCCATTTCCATGTTTGGTTCTCCCAGCTGGGGCGAAGTGTTCGGCTACTATTTGGGCTCCCTGTTCTATGGCGCTGCCATGATTGCCATTGGCGTATTTATTTCCAGCCTCACGGTCAGCCAGGTGATTGCCGCTATTGCAACTTTTGCTGTTTCCATTTTTATTTTGATGATGGGCCAGATTTCCAACATGGTCAGCGGCACTTTCCTTGCAAAAATTGTAGAGTGGCTGTCCTTTGATTCCCGGTACAGCTATTTTACCGATGGAATATTCAACATCTCCAGCGCGGTATTCTTCCTGAGTGTGGTTGCTATCTTTGTCTTCCTCACCGCCCGCCGTCTGGAAAGCAAGAGATGGAGTTAAGGAGGAGCAAAGTATCATGAACAGTGAGAATAAGACCCCCCAAGAGGAGCTTCTGGAGGAAGTAAAGGAGCAGGAGGCTGCTGCCGAATCTGCTTCTCATACACAATCCGAAAATAAAGAGGAAAAGAAACCCGATAATGACAAAAAAGATGAAAAAGTGAGTAAAGAGGGCAAAGAGCCAAAAAAGAAAAAGGACGGAGCTCTGAAAAAACTCACTAGCAGCCGTAAGTTCAAGCGCGGCGGTATGGCCACAGTCTTCACCGCCGTGTTTGTGGTGGTGGTAATCCTGGTGAACATAGTGGTGTCTCTGCTGTCCGAGCGGTTCCCCTCCATGAATATCGATTTGACTGCCAATCAGGTAAACTCCCTTTCTGAGGAAGCTTTGGATGTGGCGAAGAATGATGTTCATTATGATACCACCCTATACCTGTTGCTCACCGACAACTGGATGGATTATGCCGCAAGTTATGGTTATAACTATTCTCCCTTGCTTTCCCTTGCTGACAAGCTGGCAGAGGCCAATTCCAAAATCAAGGTAGAGCAAATTGATTTGGAAAAGAACCCCGCTTTTGCCAACGAGTATGCTAATGAAAACATAAACTACGGCTCTGTGGTAGTAAAATCTGAAAAGCGCTCCCGTGTGCTGGATGTATCGGATTTATTCACCACTGAAGCAAACCAGCAGACTGGTGAGACTACCTTATATAATAATATAGACTCTGCTCTGGCTTCTGCCATTAAGCAGGTTAACTTGGAAGAGGTTCCTATAGTTTCCATTGCTACCGGTCATGATGAGCTTTTGTCGAGCGAGCTGGACAGCCTAACCGCCTTTTTTGAGGACAATGCCTTTGAGGTGAAGCAATTCAACATTCTCACCGAGGAAATTCCAGAAAATACCCAATTGCTGTTTTTGCCCACCCCCAACACGGACTACACAGACGAAGAATTGGACAAGCTGGATGCTTTCCTATCAAACAAGGATACAACAAAAACTCGCAGCTTGCTGTTCACTGCCAATCCTGGACAGGCTGACCTGCCCAATCTCAATGCTTTCCTGGCAGAATGGGGTATCGGCTATGACCCCACCTCTGTAGTAATGGAAAGCGATTCTACCCGATATATGCCTTCCAATCCTCTGAAATATTTTTCTGACAAAGTAGTGGATGAAGAGACGGGTATAGATTTAATCAGCGGCGATTATTCTCTGCTGTTGACCCCCTCGTCCGTACCCGTCGAGCAGTTATACGAGGCAAATAACAGTATCGTTACCTATCCTATTCTAACCACTACTGAGAGCGCTTATCTCCTGAAAAGTGATAATTTGCCCAATAACTTAGAAGACTTGCAGAATGGTGCAGAAGAAGCTGAAAAACAAGCTTATTATACCGGTATGGTGGCCCGCAAATCGTTGGATAGCACTAGCAGCAGCAGCTATGCAAATGTAATTGTACTGGGCAGTTCTTCCATGATTACCTCCACTTATCTGAATACCAACACTTACAGCAACGCAAGCTATTTCTCGAATTTAATCAAATATGCTACCAACACTACTGATACTGACAACACGGTCTATTCCCCCAAAGTGCAGGCCGTAACCTATGATATGACCGCCACCGCTGCTGTGGTTAACTTCCTGGGTCTGGGCGTGTTTACCATTGCTATCCCAGTAATTGTTCTTCTGGTGGGCCTGGTGATTTACTTCAAGAGGAGGCACCTGTAATCTATGAAAAAGACTACACGCAACATTTTGGCCACTTTGGCTGTCGCTGTGGTTTTGGGCGGTACGGTAACAGCATTATTGCTGACACAGCCGGATACAGAGGAAGATTCTTCCTCTGTATCTTCCTCCGCCTCTTCTGATACCAGTATTTCACTGTATTCCTATGAAGACAGCGAAGTTGAGTCTATCTCGGTTTCCAATGCCAATGGCGGCTATAAAATTCTTGCCCGTACCGAAACAACCTCCAACTCATCGGATACCAGCAGCGGTGAAGAAACAACAACTACTACTTTTTATGTAGATGGTATCGAGGAATCCCTTCAAAATACTTCCAGTGTTTCTTCTGCTGCCAGTTATGGTACTTCCCTTTCGGCTTCTTCCGAAATCGGTGCTGCCGATGAATACAACCTTGAGGATTATGGTCTTGCAGAACCGATTGCCACCATTACGACTACGCTGACAGACGGCTCAGAAGTTTCCTATTCGGTCGGAAACGACAGCCCGGTTTCTGGGACATATATCTTATACGATGATACAATTTATGCAGCTTCTGTAGGTACCTATATAGATAAAACTAATTTGGATTTCGTGGTAACTACTATTTTAACAATTACTCCGCCGGAAGACACCGATGATAGCTCCAGCGATGACTCATCATCTGATACCAATGAATACACTCAGTTTGTCTTTACCGGTTCTAACTTCCCACAAGAAGTGAAAATTGTCCCTCAGTCTGCGCTTACCTCTTCCTACAAATTGGTTTCTCCCTATGAAGTAAGTGTTAATTCTACTACCATGGAATCCCTTACTGCCAATATTGAATCCCTGACAGCTACCTCTGTGGCAGCTGTTAATCCCACCGAAGAACAACTCGAAGAATTTGGTTTGAACACTCCAACTGTTCAAATGAAGGTAGCTGTCAACGGAAATTCTTATACGCTTCTTTCTGGCAATCTTAATGGCTCTGAACGTTATGTTATGCTCAAGGGCGTTGATGTTGTTTATGTGTGCAGCGAAGATTCCGTGTCTTCTTGGGCTAATGCCACATTGTTCTCTCTGCGGGACAGTTTTGTATGGCTGCAGGATATTACGAAAGTTAACAAAGTAACCGTAAAAACACCTGACCGTACTGAAAACTTTACTTTGACCCGTACTGAAAATGAAGAGAGCAGTACCGAAGATGAAGTGGTTTATGATTATAGTGTAAAGGGAACAGACGGACAGGAAATTACCTATTCTGGTGTCTTTACTTCTTACTATCAATTACTGATAGGTGTGGAGCTTTTGGAGGAAACAACCGAAACCGAGCCCACAGGCGATTTGGCACTTTCTATTACCTATGAATTCTATGACGGTGGAGAACCTCGCGTAATCAATTATTACTCAATTGGAAGCCGTCGTTGCCTGGTTGAAGTAAATGGCCAGATTGTTGGTGTCGTTTCTCAAAGCAGCTTGCAGGATATAACCGATAATCTTGACGCAATCCTTGATAACCAAGATATTGACGAATAAAGCTGCGAAGTTATCGTGTTTTTTGGAGCATCCATTTACTTGGATGCTCCTTTTTTCTATTTTGGAATTTTTTCATAAAGCTCCTATCGTATACTGGAAACAAATCAAAATTATTCTATACATAGGGGAGAAGGTTATTATGGACGACAAAGTTTCTTCCAGTCACCTAAAAAATACATATACCACAGTTATGTCATATTTACAAAAAACTTTTTTTTCCGATTTCAAAGCCTTCATAAAATGGTTGTTCATCGCACTGCTGTGCGGTATTATCATCGGAATTGCGGGAACAGCTTTTCACTTTGCCATTTCTTGGGCCGAATCTGTTCGAGAACAATATTTTTGGCTGTTTCTTTTCCTGCCTGTGGGAGGACTTTTCATTGCCTTCCTTTACTGTCACAGCGGGATGGAAAGTGATGCTGGTACTGATATGGTGCTGTTTTCGGTGCGCTCCGAAACACAAATTTCTTGGAAAACTACCCCACTAATTTTTGTCGCTACTGTAATTACTCACCTTTTTGGCGGTTCAGCAGGCCGTGAAGGAGCTGCTTTACAACTGGGCGGAAGCTTAGGACAAGTGATTGGTCGAAGGCTTCATTTGGATATTAAAGACATGCATATTATTACTTTGTGTGGTATGAGCGCAGGTTTTGCAGCTCTTTTTGGTACTCCCATGGCCGCCGCTATATTTGCTATGGAAGTTATCAGTGTTGGCGTGATGTATTATGCCGCGCTGGTTCCCTGTGTGCTTTCTGCAATCATTGCTTCCCAAATTTCTTTTGCTTTTGGCAGCAGCCCCACTTCCTTTTCTCTGCCAGCAGAAGCCATTCCCACATTTTCTCCCCTGCTTCTATTACAGGTATCCGGCCTGGCCATCCTATGCGCTTTGTTAAGCATCGTTGTTTGTCTGGTATTTCATAAAGTATCTCTATTATATCGGAAATACCTGTCAAACCTCTATTTAAGAGCAGTGATAGGCGGTATACTGGTTGTGCTATTCATGCTGCTCCTCCAAACCACCGACTATTTGGGAGCGGGTATGCCGGTAATTCAAAAAGCTATCAGCGGCCAAGCTCGTCCAGAAGCTTTTTTATTAAAAATTATACTCACTGCTCTAACTCTCGGCGCTGGCTTTAAAGGCGGCGAAATTGTACCTTCCTTTTTTATAGGTGCTACATTTGGTTGTACAGTTTCCTGGCTATTGGGGCTCCCGCCTGAAATTTCCGCTGCGCTTGGACTTATCTCTCTATTTTGTGGGGTTACGAATTGTCCCATCACTTCATTCTTTCTCAGTTTAGAGCTATTTGGTGGAGAGGGATGTCTATTATTTCTTTTGGCTATCTCTATCAGCTACACTTTGTCTGGTTATTATGGATTATATAGTAAGCAAAAAATTTTATATTCAAAAACCCGTCCCATATTCATCAATACCCAAACAAAATAAAAGCAGCTCCCGGTTTTACAAACCGGGAGCTGCTTTTATTATTTCGTTATCATGTTATAAAGTCATACTTCATGGTCTATATCCTGTAAGCTTTAGAAGTTAGGCTGCATTCTTTCCTTTGATGTTACATTCCTCGTCTGCTTTACAATCAAGATATAACCATATTATTCTTCGCTTTCGTGGGAGGATTTTTCCGCCTCTTCTTCCTGATTCATTTCCTTTACAATCAGGATTTTACTTACCCGTCTTTCTTCCACTTTTTCAACGGTAAAGGTAAGGTTTTTCAGTGTTACAGAAGGTCTCTCTCCCTCTTTGGGAATTTTACCCAACAGTTCTACTACCAGGCCGGCTACCGTATCATAGTCTCCTTCCGGCAGATGTACCTGTAAAATATCAGAAATTTCATCAATGGAAGTACTGCCATCTACTGTAAATGCGTTTTCACTTACCCGGTGAATTTCCTGTTCTTCATCATCATATTCATCCTGAATATTTCCCACAATAGACTCCAGCAAATCTTCCATGGTAACAATACCTTCTGTTCCGCCATATTCGTCTACTACAATAGCAATCTGGATATGACGTGCTGTCATCTCTTCCAGCAATTCATTGCAGCTTTTGCTTTCCGGTACAAAATAGGCAGGGCGCATATGCTCTGTTACCGTGGCATCAGGGGGAACTACAGCAGTTACATATTTTAACACGTCTTTTACATAAAAAATACCCAATATGGTGTCCAGCTGCTTATGGAAAACAGGCATACGCGAGTATCCTTCTTCCACCGCTACATGAACCGCCTGCTCCAAAGTCATGGTATCCTCTACCGCTACTACTTCAGTACGATGGGTCATAATCTCACTGACAGCCCTATCATCAAACTCAAAGATATTGGAAATCATTTCGCGGGCGCCTTCATCTATCACGCCTTTTTCTTCCCCTACATCCACCATCATCAAAATTTCTTCTTCCGTAACAGTTTCTTCAGAATGATTGGGGTCAATACCTAAAATGCGAAGCACCACATTTGTAGAAAAACTGAGGAAGGAAATAAACGGGCTGAATATCTTTGCTGTTGCAGAAAGGATTCCCACAAAACGGAAGGAGAGCTGTTCTGCCTTTTGCATGGCAATTTTTTTCGGGACCAACTCCCCCAGCACCAAGGAGAAATAGGAAAGAACAATTGTAATAATAACGGTAGCCACGCCTACAATAGCTGAGTGCGAAAACGGCAGAAATGTAAGCTGGTCTGCCAGCAGGTTGGCAAAGCTTTGGGAGGCGGAGGCAGATGTCAGAAATCCAGACAATGTAACACCTATTTGGATGGTAGAAAGGAAGCGGCTGGAATTTTCTGTTAGCTTTACAAGTTTTTTTGCTTTTTTGTTTCCTTCTTCCGCCATTTTTTTCATTTTGCTGTCATTAAGAGTAATGACTGCGATTTCTGAAGCAGCAAAAAAGCCGTTCACAAGAATCAGCAGCAAAAGCAGTACCACTGAAAAGATTGCATCCTGCATGGTCATGGTGTCTGCTGCCGTCTGTGCGGCAGGCGCTGAGGCGCTGAGAAGTTGAAGTATATGGCCTTCTGGTTCGGGAGGCATAAATAATTGTTCCCCTTTCATGAATAAATTAAGATTAATAACTACCCGGAATGTACCGGAAAAACAAGAACTTCTATGCTTCTTATTGTACCCTAACAGTTGCTTTTCTGTCAACGCAGTCCCCGGCAGTCATAACGCTTGTGTGAGGGAGCAGCAAGGAGCAGGAAGGTCATCATGAGAAATTACAGCCTATATAAGTTAAAAAAGGCTGATTTTTCCTAAAAATGCGGGAATTTCTTCTTATCACAATTCTCTATGTCAATTCAACCTCTGTGTTTTCTCACAACAATAATGAAATTCGCAGAAAATCCCGATTTCACTTTACAGAAGGGTTAAAAAATGATAGAATTTATCTGTACCAACGGCTGTTTTATTTTGGGATAAATGCTGTTGGGGATTTGCCGCGTCTTTTGTCGGGCAAATCTGCCAGTCTTTTGTGGATCGGTTGTCTAATTTATCCTTAAAGGAGGAAATATTCCCATGGTAAGAACCAAGAAGAGCATGGACGGCAATACCGCTGCTGCACATGTAGCGTATGCATTTACGGAAGTTGCCGCCATCTACCCCATTACTCCGTCCAGCCCCATGGCGGACAACGTTGATGTATGGTCTGCTGCCGGTCAGAAGAACATCTTCGGCACCCAGGTCAATGTTATGGAAATGCAGTCTGAAGCCGGTGCTGCCGGCGCTGTTCACGGCTCTCTGGCCGCTGGCGCTTTGACCACCACCTTCACCGCTTCTCAGGGCCTGCTGCTGATGATTCCCAACATGTACAAGATTGCCGGCGAGCTGCTGCCCAGCGTGTTCCATGTTTCCGCTCGCTGCGTCGCCAGCCATGCACTGAACATCTTCGGTGACCACTCCGACGTATATGCTTGCCGTCAGACCGGCTTTGCCATGCTGGCAGAGACCAACCCCCAGGAAGTTATGGATTTGGCCGCTGTGGCTCACCTGTCCGCTATTAAGGGCAAGGTTCCTTTTATCAACTTCTTCGACGGTTTCCGCACCTCCCACGAAATCCAGAAAATCGAGGTTTGGGACTATAAGGATTTGGCCGAAATGGTGGATTGGGACGCAATCCAGGCATTCCGCGACCATGCTCTGAACCCCGAGCATCCCGCAATGCGCGGCTCCCACGAAAACGGCGATATCTTCTTCCAGCATCGTGAGTCCTGTAACAAGTACTATGACGCCCTGCCTGCAGTGGTGGAAGAGTACATGGGCAAGGTCAACGAGAAGCTGGGCACCAACTATCAGCTGTTCAACTACTACGGTGCTCCCGACGCTGAGCGCGTGATTGTAGCCATGGGCTCCATCTGCGACGTTGCTGAGGAAGTTATCGATTATCTGACCGCTAAGGGTGAGAAGGTCGGCCTGGTAAAGGTTCGCCTGTATCGTCCCTTCGTTGCTTCCAAGCTGCTGGAGGCTATCCCCGCAACTGCCAAGAAGATTGCAGTTCTGGACCGCACCAAGGAGCCCGGCGCTCTGGGCGAGCCCCTGTTCCTGGATGTTGTGGCTGCTCTGCGTGAGGGCGGCAACGACGCTGCTGTTATCGGCGGCCGTTACGGTCTGGGTTCCAAGGACACCCCGCCTGCAAGCATCTTTGCTGTGTACGACGAGCTGGCTAAGGACGACATGAAGCCTCGCTTCACCCTGGGCATCAACGACGACGTTACCTATCTGTCTCTGGAGGAGAAGCCCGCTCCCAACACCGCTGCTGAAGGCACCACTGAATGTAAGTTCTGGGGTCTGGGCGGCGACGGTACTGTTGGTGCTAACAAGAACTCCACCAAGATTATCGGCGACCACACCGACAAATATATTCAGGCATACTTCCAGTATGACTCCAAGAAGACCGGCGGCGTAACCATCAGCCACCTGCGCTTCGGCGACAAGCCCATCAAGAGCCCCTACTACATCAACAAGGCTGACTTTGTGGCCTGCCACAACCCCTCCTATGTTGTCAAGGGCTACAAGATGGTCAACGACGTGAAGCCCGGCGGTATCTTTATGATTAACTGCCAGTGGACCGACGAGGAACTGGACCATCATATGCCTGCTGAGGCAAAGCGTTACATCGCTGCCAACAACATTCAGCTGTACACCATCAACGCTATCGATAAGGCTATTGAGATTGGTATGGGCAAGCGCACCAACACCATCCTGCAGTCTGCCTTCTTCGCTCTGGCTAACATCATGCCCAAGGAGGACGCTATCCGCTTCATGAAGGAAGCTGCCAAGAAGTCCTACTCCAAGAAGGGCGAGGCCGTTGTCGAGATGAACTACAAGGCTATCGATGCCGGCGCTGATGCTCTGCACAAGGTTGAGATTCCCGCATCCTGGGCTGACGCACAGGACGCTCCCGATACCACCGTGCTGGAAGGCAACCCCGCAACCGTCAAGATGGTCAAGGAGATTATGGAGCCTGTTGCCAAGATGGACGGCGACAGCCTGCCTGTTTCCGCATTTATGGACCATGTGGACGGCCAGTTCGAGCAGGGTGCTTCCGCATATGAGAAGCGCGGCGTTGCTGTGATGGTTCCCGAGTGGATTCCCGAGAACTGCATCCAGTGTAACCAGTGCGCATTCGTTTGCCCCCACGCTACCATCCGTCCCTTCGCTCTGACTGCTGACGAAGTCGCTAAGGCTCCCGCCGCATTCAAGGGCAAGCAGATGACCGGTAAGGGCTGCGAAAACTACACCTTCGCAATGACCGTTTCCCCGCTGGATTGCATGGGCTGCGGCGTTTGCGTCAATGTGTGCCCCGCTCCCAACAAGGCTCTGAAGATGGTTCCCCAGGAGAGCCAGGCAGACCAGCAGGCCGTGTTCGACTATGCTGTCGCCAACATCCGCAAGAAGGACGGCATGATGGCCGAGACCACCGTGAAGGGCTCTCAGTTCAACCAGCCGCTGCTTGAATTCTCCGGCAGCTGCGCAGGTTGCGCTGAAACCAGCTATGCACGTCTCATCACCCAGCTGTTCGGCGAGCGTATGTTCATCTCCAACGCAACCGGCTGCTCCTCCATCTGGGGCGGACCTGCTGCAACTTCCCCCTACACTGTCAACAAGGTCAGCGGCTTCGGCCCCGCATGGGCAAACAGCCTGTTCGAGGACAACGCTGAGCACGGCTTTGGTATGTACCTGGGCCAGAAGGCTGTCCGCGACATGCTGATTAGCCAGGTGAAGGCTCTGCGCGAGGCTACTGCTTCCGATGATATGAAGGCTGCTATCGATGCTTACCTGAACACTCTGGACGACGGCAAGGCCAACGGCCCCGCTGCCCGCGCTCTCATCGCAGAGCTGGAGAAGGATCCGGAGAACGAGTACAGCAAGGTCATCCTGCCCAAGAAGAGCTATCTGGCCAAGAAGTCCATCTGGATTTTCGGCGGCGACGGCTGGGCATACGACATCGGCTTCGGCGGTCTGGACCATGTGCTGGCTTCCGGTGAGGACGTCAACGTGATGGTATTCGACACCGAGGTGTACTCCAACACCGGCGGACAGGCTTCCAAGGCCAGCCAGATTGGTCAGGTAGCACAGTTTGCTGCTGCTGGTAAGGCTATCGGCAAGAAGAGCTTGGCTGACATCGCTATGAGCTATGGTTATGTCTATGTGGCACAAATCGCCATGGGTGCAAACCAGGCTCAGACCCTGAAGGCTATTTCTGAGGCTGAAGCTTATCATGGCCCGTCCCTCATCATCGGCTATGCTCCCTGCGAGATGCACGGTGTTAAGGGTGGCATGACCAACTGCCAGGCTGAGATGAAGAAGGCTGTGGCTGCTGGCTACTGGAATATGTTCCGCTACAACCCCGCCCTCAAGGCAGAAGGCAAGAACCCCTTCATCCTGGACAGCAAGCCCGCAACTGCTGACTACAAGGAGTTCATTTCCAGCGAGACCCGTTACAGCCGCCTGAAGCTCTCCTTCCCGGAGCGTGCACAGGAGCTGTTCGATAAGGCTGAGAAGCGTGCTGCCGAGCGTTATGAGGAACTGGAGAAGCGCGCAAAGGGTATTGAATAATTCCCTTTGAATGCTTTAAAATCCTAAATCGCATATAAGAATCGCCTCTGTACGGAAAACTCCGTGCAGAGGCGATTTTCTTTTTCACAGGTTTTTAAAAATCGGTGGAAAACTCTACAGAAACTTCCGCCGGTAAAAAAGATAGGAAATCCCGCCAGGAATGAGAATCCACGAAAAAATAATGAGTCCTGTGGCTGTTTCGATTCCAATCCCACACAACAGCAAAGCCACATAAAGGAATGCCAGCGGAAAACTAATATAGCCCAAAATTCGATGAGCCAGCCGCCAAGTGTCTTCATCCCGTACGGTCCATGGAAGGCGAAGTCCAGTATAGCGGTTAAAGGGGATTTTGGGTGCCAGATTTCCCAGCACGAGCATGATAACCATCACCAACCCTACTGCCAGCCAGCTTTCTTCTATATTTCCTAAGCGGCCATTTTCTTTCAGCCACACTGCCCCCACACATAACGCCAGTACTAACAGATTGAAAATCGTAACCCTTTTCATTGTGTGGTTTTTGGGGCTCTCTTTCGAGTTCCCGGTAAGGGCATCCATATTTCGATATAAAATCAGCAAGCATCCCACCGAAAGGGCACACAACACCGATAGTTTTACCACTGGGAAGGGCACCAATATGGCGCACAGCATAGCTGCCAAGGAAAATGCCAGCAGCAGCCAGCGCAGTCTATCCGTTTTCATGGCATTCTTCCTCCTTTTTTCCTACCAACGAAAGAAACTCCATGGTCATTTCCTGAAAAACAGTCATGTTGATGGAATAAACAATTTGGTTTCCCTTGCGTTCAGCAGTGACCAGTCCGGCATTTTTGAGTGTGTCCAGGTGCCGGGAAATAGAGGGTTTAGAGATGGCAAAATGGGAGGCAATTTCCCCCGCCGTCATATCCTGCCACTTGAGCAGGCGTACAATCTCCCGCCGCGTCTCATTGGCCATTGCCTGAAAAAAAGCGTCATTCATAACGCCACCTCCTTTCTGTTTCCTATTTTAGCTAATTAGCTAATAATGTCAATAGATTTTTTAATTTCTTCTATGCAAGGTTGGTTTTTTATGTTACTATAGACTTAATCATTGATTATTTAAAAAAGGAAGGGATTTTATGAAATTATGGGTTTTAATGGAAAACACGGCTTCAAACTCCTCCTTTTTCTGTGAGCACGGTCTAAGCTTTTATATGGAAACTGCCGGACACAAAATTTTGTTTGATATGGGCCAAAGTGGGAATTTTGTAAAAAACGCAAAAAAAATGGGACTACACCTGTGTGATGTTGATATAGCTATTCTTTCTCATGGACATTACGACCATGGCGGAGGCTTGCCGGAATTTTTTCACGAAAATTCCAAAGCACCCGTGTATATTCACCCGCTGGCTTTTGAACCTCATTTTTCCGGGAAGGAAAAAAATATTGGGATTGCCCCCTTACCTCTTGACTTTCCAAGATTAAAACTGGTACACGACTATGAAAAGATTTCTCCACAAATTCTGCTGGATTCCTGTAATTCTCTTTCACGCCCATTTCCGACAAATCCCTATGGATTATATGTACAGCGGGAAGGCAAGTTATTTCCAGATGATTTCCTTCACGAACAATATTTAATTATAGAAGAGAACGGAAAACGTATTGTTTGCAGTGGGTGCTCTCACAAAGGGATTTTGAATATTATGGAATGGTTTCATCCTGACATTCTGATTGGAGGATTCCATCTTAAAACAAGAGATATCTCCCGTCCAGAAGACCAATCATTTTTAAAAGAAACCGCTATGCAGCTTCAAAAATATCATACTCAATATTATACTTGCCACTGTACAGGCACAGGTGTATATCGATATCTAAAGCAGTTAATGGGCAATCAATTGCACTATCTTTCTACAGGTTCCTATATTTGTCTATAAAATAAAAGCCGGGACATTTTATTACTAAATGTTCTGGCTTTTATCGTACATAATAGCACTGTTATATTTTAGGCATGCGTAAGCTTACGGATTTCCTGATAATTGGTGGAAAATAATAACTCCTTTAACGTTAAAGACTTATGTTCTGCATTTACTTCTTTGCAAAAATCAGCTCGTTCTCCATAAACTAAAGTGTTCCCAAAAAGAGTTTTATACCTTTGAGGTGGTACCATCAATTTTCCGATTATCCGAACTTGGGATTTTGGCAAAAAGCTGTCCGCATCATAAATCCCCCAAAACACGACAGTTTCTGACAGCAAACTATCTATTTCCGGCAATTTTTCAAATTCCTTTCCTAAAATACAACAAAACAGCATCGGTTTCCATTTACCGAACTCTACATAGTCCAATATAATCAATACTTTTTCTTTCCCTTTCCACCGGTATGCCAAAACATCTCCAACTGCTGCTGGAGGCAATTGTCTTTTTTTTACTGGCGGATGCCTTTTCCGAGGAACTCTGCGTGGCTGTTCCAAACACTCCAAAAATTTTTCTAAACTTTTTTTCCTACTTTCTATAGCTTTTTTATCATGGTTGAATTTCTCAAACTCCTGTATATTCTGTCCCGAAAGAATAAATTCCTTTACTTTTTTATCAATATCAGGTGATAAGGCTCCGCACATCCATTGTGCCCTTGCAATAGCAAAATAAACACTATGTAAAATATAAGTATCTTCAGCATAAATCCCTGCATATTCCTTTAGAATCTGTTGGGAAATATCCTTTACCTCACTACCAGCATCATATTCCTTCATAAATCTCCGATATATTTCTACATATTCCTCACTCTGTGTAATTCCAAATCCCCGGCTCCCCAAAACTGAGTCCTCCCAAAATATTTCTCATTGATATAAAAACAAATATAGCTGAACAGTTATCTATTACACAACCGTTCACAAATCAAATTATGTTTAACTTATGTACAAATCATATCACATTAACATTATCATGTAAACCTTTTTCTGCAGTATTGGGGATTCATAATAATTTTTGTTAATAAATGAAAAACGGAGGAAACCGGACTTATCGGTTTCCTCCATTTTTTATGGACTCAAAACACTATTTTACGATTTAGCCAACTACTTTTCTCTTTTTCCAAATCAGTACGATTCCAGCAGCTGCTATCACAGCTACCACTGCTACAGGCAATACCGGGGTCATATCACCGGTTTGTGCGCCATCAGAAGCAGAATTGTCACTGCTGTCTTCTTCGGAATTACCGGGCTTAGAAGTCGCGCTGTCATCCTTGTCCTCATCGCCGGAAGGTTCGTTGGTATCCGCACTCAGGTTTTCAATGGCGTTGTTCAGCTCATCGACAGCCTCGTCCACCACTGCCTGGTCATCAACACTTAAGGTTGCATCAGCCAAAACGACTTTTGCATTTTGAAGAGCAGCCGTGAACATAGCTACACTCTCTGCACTATAGCCACTGATATCCATCGCTTCGGCTTTGTTTACCAAATCATTCAGGATGCTCTTATCAGCCTTATAACGCTGAGCGAGGATTGCATTCAACAAGGCTTCAGCAGCCGGCTGTACATCTTCTTCCATTGCATCGCCATCAGCCATTACTTCGTTTGCCTTATCCAGTGCGTCTACCAGCTGCTGCCAGTTGGTCTGTACATACTTGTCAGCATCGTCCATCATGGCCTCTGCTTTAACAATCAACTGTTCCAGCATGGTCTTATCGCCCTGGGTGAGACCCAAGGCCCAAATGCCTTCCAACAGGTTATCCCAAGCACTATCAATCATTTCCTGCGTAGCGTTGGGGTCATCCAACACAGCTTTTGCAGCTGTCTTAGCATCTTCAAAGGCCTTCACAGCACTGTCGGTCACACCTTCGGTGCTCAAAGTCAATGCATATTCATAGGTCTTTTCCAGCAATGCCTTGTTACCTACAGGTGCCAAACCATCAATTGCCGCCAGCAGTGCATCGGCCGCATCGTTTACCTGCTCTTGTGTTGCATCCAAATTATCGTTCACTGCCTTTGCTTCCTCCCATGCATTCTGGAAAACTTCCACAGAAGCAGGGGTACAGCTGTTCAGTTCCTCTTCTGTTACAGCTTCGGCAGCAGCAAGAGCGCTTTCCAAATCTGTACGGTCGGCCACTTTGATGAGTGCCGCCATTGCATCGTTTATAGCCTTAGCAGCAGCGTCAACAGTTGCCTGGTCAGCATCTTCTGCCAGTGCATTTGCAGCATCAACGGCCTCTTTCAACACACTCCAGGAAGCGGGGGTATAGGCACCTTCTGCCAGTTCACCAGCAACTGCCAAAGCGTTATTCAGCTCCGTGCGGTCAACAGTGGGTTCTTCATCACTATCGGAATAGACAATCCACTCCATAATACCGGTTGCCAAGCCATTGCGGTGCATTTGCAGTTTAATGGCGGTTGTAGTAATAGGCTCCGTAAAGGTAGTCGTGTTAAAGACGTCCAATTCGGTAGCCAAACCACCTTCGGCCATCATATCCGTGGTAATTTCAACCCATTCACCGTTTTCATCCAGATAATACAGTTCCTGGCTGATGGGAATTGCGATACCGCCCCATTCTTCCAGAGACTCGCCATTATACGTGGGGTCACTTGCACGGTTATCAAAGTACATAATATCCATCGAGGACAACTCAACGGGAATATCCCAGCTGTACTGGACCCACGGGTCATCGGGAGCACCCCAGCAAGCCCACATGTTGCTTCCCAAATCCTCGCCAGAATTTTCTCCCCAAACGCCATCGTTCAAACCATTTACATCATTCCAAGTAGGCGTATAAGAAGCGGAAGGAGTTGCTGCTGCATAGGGGTCTTTAATACGGATATTATTGATTGCGTCTTCAATAGCAGACTGTGCGGCGTTAATATCACCTTGGGTAGCGCTGCCATTGTTATAGGCACTTTCTGCGGCAGAAATAGCCGACTCAAGTGCTTGCCACTGCTCATCAGTAGCCTCATAATTTTGCTGGTTGTCAAGCAGTGCCTGTGCCTTATCAATCAAAGCTTTCAGCGCTGCTTTATCATACAATACGTTAATCAGGCAGCTGGCAGAACGGTCAGAGCCTTCCACTGTACCCAAAATAGAGAAGTTCGTAGCAACGGTCAGCTTGTCAGGAGAAATCTCTTCCCACTGAACAGGCTCCAGTCCCTTTGCACCGTCTTCATAGGTGACAACCACCATTTCCGGCAAGACAGGCATTACATTCACCGTAGTGTTTACCTGAACGGAGGCAATTTCTGTAATTGCACCATGGTCTGCAGGAGTGCTTTCCACATTAGTGAGAACACGCCATTCCTTAATACCGGTGGAAGCGCCGCCGCTGGTCATGGTAATACGGAACTTTGTTGTAGTTACTTCGTCAAAAGTAACGGTGTTAAATGCATTTTTATTCAGTGTCTGTTCAGACATGTTGGATACCGGTACATAAGCTCCTGTCTCATCATCCCAGTATTCCAAGGTATAGCTGCCAGGCACCTGTACTCCGCCGCCATCGTCAAAGAAATACACACTGCTGCTGTTGATAGTAACCGGCTCGTCCCAAGTATAGGCAACCCATTCCGGGTCTGTGCTGCTCCAGTTACCATACTGTCCGCCGTCAGCGTCATTCATATCGGCAGAAGTGGTGGGTACATAACCATCATTTACTGCATTCAGATTTTCCCAACTGGAAACAAAGGAGGTGCTGGGCGTTGCCAACAAAGCAACGTTCTTATACTCCAAACCTTCGATAGCCAGACGCAGATACTCGGTTGCATAATCGATATCCTGAGAGGAATAAACGCCGGCATCCAAAATATCATTTGCGAAAGTAAGGGCACTCTGGAGAACGTTCCAGCTTTCCTTTGTAAAGTCATCGCTGTTTCTCTGATAACGGCCGTTCAAAGTCTCAAAGGGCTTCATCATTTCTTCCAGACCGCCGGTAGGCACATAGCAGGTAACCGGGAATTCGACCACGGTTTCCAGCTCGCCATCGCTAACGGTAAGGCGGAACTGATAGGTACCAATCGTATTGAATGTTGCTTTAAATACGGGCTGGCTGTCGGTTCCCTCTACAATGGAAACACCGTCTTCAGCACCGCTAATCTGCTCCCATTTGTAGGTGAGCAAGCCTCCGGGGAGGCCATCATCAGTAACTTCGGGTTTAATGGAAAGGGTTTCGCCCTGCTCGATTCCCAAGCCGCTTTCCATACGTACTACAGGCGCCGTATTCTCAGAAGGCGTTACAGTCAAATCGTTGTCATAAATCTGGATTTCTTTCACGCCGGTATAATAGTTACTGTTGTGAATGATGGAAACACGGATTTTAGAAGTGGAAACTTCTGTAAACTCTACATTGTTGTAGTTGCTTGCTACAACTGCGGGATACCGGTACTGTCCGGTAACAGGCTTATAAGCCTGTGCCTCTTCGTCCCAATACTCTATGCTGAAGGACTGCGGGGTGCTGAAGCCAGTCGGATAACCATTCCGGGTCCCCACTGTCTGACGGTCGTTGTAGAAGTAAATCTTTACATTATCAACCGTCTTTACTTCGCCAAAGTCAAAATCAATGCTGTCAACAGAATTGGGAGTACCGCTGAACAGTGCGGTATGCTGAGTCTTTTTGCTTTCATCTGTAAAGGTAATGCCGCCGCCGGTAACGGTAGAACCGTCCGCAACGTTCTGGATATCAGACTTGGAATCAATATAGGTGGAGGTAATGGTTGTGCCCTCTGCCATAGCCAGGTTTTCACTGTTATGCTCCAAATCGATACCGGCCTTGTTGAACATATCAACAGCCTTCTCATTGTCGGCCAGAGAAGTCTCATTAGCAGTTGCTACAGGGGTTGCAGAACCAATTTCATACAGGATTTCGGTGTTGCTGTTGTCACCAGCTGCTCCGTCCACATCACCGTCAGGCAGTTCTACCTTACCGGTATCGGGGTCATAAATCACATGGGACATTTCATTGGTAGTAAAGACGCGCTCATTGCCAATGTACAGGGAGAAGCCAGTGGGAATACCTTCATAATGGGCTTCCTTAGCGGGGTCCTGCCATACGATGGTCAAATCCTGGTCATGATAGCGGATATTGTCTACAGTAAAGTAGTCATAATCCACGCCCAGAGGCCACAGCTCAATCTTATTGTCCTCTCTAGCCTGGAGACCAGCAATATCTTCAATAACGCTGAAGTCCATCATACCCAGGGTATCATGGTGAATCCAGGAGCGGATGATTTCTCCAGTAGGAGTGGACTCAGTGGTTCCGTCCATGCCAAAATCTTCGGTCCAGAAGAATTCAGCAGAATCCATATAATCGGTGTTGCCTTCTTCAATGCAGTTCAGCCATGCGCCCCACTCAAACAGGGTCTTGTACACATCTGCATCAATATTATCAACAGGATAATACCGCATGGAAGTGCGAACTGTATTCAGATAGTTACCAAAGTTGCACCATGCAAAGTGGTCGCAGCAGGTCTTATCGGAATCCCATGCCAGACTTTCCACTCTCTTCAGAATGCTGTTCTGGTCAGCTGTATAGAACGGGAAAATGGGATAATAATCCGGGTCAGCATAGTCATACAGCTGCGTTGCATACTTTGCATAATCAGGATACTCCTCAGCCTCCAGCTGGCTGGGTACCAAGCGGAAGTTGAAAACAAAGAAGTTGTTGTCTCTCCACGGCACATATTCGCCGGTTGCCACTTTCAGGCCAAGGAAACTGCCTTCGCCATTGGTATCGGCAATTCCATCCCCTCTGCCGTTAGCAGCTTCAAAGTCGGTGCCGTCATACCACATATTTTCCATTACAGCATTGCGAATATCTTCTGCCTTCTGCTCCATGAGCTGCTGGTTTTCGGTATCGCCCAAAGCTGCATACATTTGAGCCGCTGCCACTGCATTGGCATAAGTGGTAGCCGTACCATCGAGACGAGCATAGTTGCCGTCGCTGGAAGTTTCATTCCAGTGCATACCGATGCAGTCACCGTCGTTGCCGGTAATGGGGCCATGGTTATAAATAATCAGATTTTCATATTTGCCGCTGCCGCCAAAACGGTTCAGGGTGCCCAATACATCATACTTGGAGTAATCGGCAAACTTCTGGAGGATTTCTTCTCCGCCGCCGTGAATCTTATAGGCTTCCCATCCAACCTGAGAGGTGTTCTGCATCATATCCCAGGTCCAGGTGTTGGGGCGTCCGGGGTTGTTCTTATAGTTATCATCGCCGGAATATTCGCCCTGTGCCATCCAGGTACCATATACATAAGAGGGGTCACGCAGCCATTTCAAATCCTGCATTGCCCACGGCACACTAACGGTAATACCATTGTTATAGCCCAGCACACCCTCCATGTTCATGGGGAACTGCCAGTCATTTCCGGGAATGTTGGCTTCCAGCAGGTTAAAGCGGTTGCACCACCAACGGTAGTAAATAACCTTCTTCACATTCTCATCAGGAATATCGATGTAAGGGATGTTGTCAGCCCACCACTCGTTATACATCTTTACCTGAGCGGCAAAGGCCTCATCATTGGTGGTATAGCCCTTAAACTCATCATACTGCTCCTGAGACTGGGGAATCTCGTCTGCCAGCCAGCCCATTACGACCTTCTGGTCAACGGTTTCACCGGCAGGAACGGTAATCTCACGAACCAGACTGTTTCCAGAAGGAGTCATTTCCGTACCGCTCAAACGCACGTCCACATAGGACATAGCTTCTACAGTATTCAGTCCAGAAGTACCAATCATTGTGGGGCAAGCCACATGGCTGGCCACCAGTTCGTCACCCTCAGAACCTGTAGTAAAGGGGGATTTTACGGTCATAGTAAAGGTAATAGGCTCAGAAGAATTATTTGTAAATTCATACAGAGCTACTGCCGTATTGCCATAAGTAATAAACTTCTTTTGATTGATAGAGAGGTTGCCAGAAGTAAAGGTCTGGTTTTCGTGGCTGGGATAATTCTTCCGCAAGCTGGTATCCTCACTGGGAGTTCCGCCAGAAAGGGATACATTAAAAATAGAATTCTGTCCCAGTGTATCTGCATAATAAACAGAACCGACAAAGCCTAAGCTGGAAGGAGAATGGGTCTTCAAATACAGTGCGCTGCCGCGGCTAAACAGGATGTTGGCATCGCTGTCGGGAATCACCCCTTCGTTTACCAGCAATTCATCCAGCCAGGGAAGGTCTGAATTATCTTCGGCAAACTTTTCAAAATCAAAATCTTCAATAGCCTGCATCATTTCAGACACAGTTTCCGCGCTAAAATCTACGCCCTCGGGAGCAATATAATTGTCCTGCCAAGGAGCCTTTTCGGGCAAATCTTCCACTGGCGTTCCCATTGTATAGTTGGCGTTAACAGAAATTGCCATACTGGAAGCCAACATCGACACAGCCAGCAGGATAGCGCCGGCTCTTTTCGCAAACTTTTTTGCCATTGTTTTTGGTTGCCTCCTTTTCATAAACACTGTTCGTTTTCACCCGTCTTAAAGTTTTTTTATCCCTCCTTGTAGTTTGTTTAAACGTTTAATCAAAGTCGTGCACGTAATTTCAAATATCACTTTGTATATTTCAAACTATTGCACATAACCAAGTCGATAACCGGCATAAAATTTAAACTCTTTTTTGATTAAACGTTTAATAAAAGTTGTAAAAAAATAGAGCTATTCCTGCTTTTTTCCGAACCAAGCAGGAAGCATTTTTTACTGCCGGTATTTCCTATTTCTCCTATATAATATAAAATAACCTGTGATTTGTCAATAGTTTTTCGTGTCTTTTTTCCAGAAATTTTGAGATGTTCGTTTTTCTGTTTTTTGTCTCCGATTTTTGTTGTTTAAAACGTTTTATTTTACGCATGCTCTTATTCAACAAAAATCCTCCTGCCAATACAAATTTCATTCGTATTGACAGGAGGATTTTCCAGACTCTCCCCATTTCCTATGGACAGAAAAGATGGTTTTCACACCCGTACTATTTTATTTTTTTTACGGATGCCCGTGGGATGAGGGTACATTCCATTTGAAGAAGAAGATTATCCTCTGCCTTATGTTTATTTGCTAAAATTCCAATCAGCAGCTCCGCTGCTTTGTTGCCAATATTAAACAGGGGGAGCTCTATGGTAGATAGAGCCGGATAATATGCTTCTGATATTTCCCGGTTATCAAACCCCATGACGGAAATGTCCTCCCCAACAGACAGCCCCAATTCACTGGCCATTTGATATACACCGCCAGCCATAATATCATTCATGCAGAAAAAGGCTCTTACACCCCGCGCATACAGCTTTTTGGCCGCTTTATATCCAGACTCTCTTCCCCAATCGCCATGTTCTACCAGCATTGGGTTATAAAGCTGCTCGCTTTCATACAAAGCCAGCTGATATCCTAAAAGGCGAAGCTGTGTATGCCGGCTCTGCATGGGTCCAGCAATCAGCCCAACTTTTTCATGACCATTTTTCAGCAAATAACGGGTAGCCATATAGGCTGCCTTATTATCGTCAAACACTACCGATGGTACCTGGCTCAAATCTGCATAACTATAGGCCACTACTACCGGCACACGGATTTCCCGGGGAATACATTCCAATTCCCGACAATGGCATCCTACATAAATAATCCCATCAACCTGCTTGGAGAGGAGCACCTGAATTTCGTCTTCCAAAATTGCAGCATACTCTTCTGTTTCCCGAAAATCAATGCCATATTTCTTATTCAACCGCAGGTTTTCCAAAATAAAATGGTAATGATGGTCATCGCAATAGCTATTAATGCCATCTACAATTTCCGGTGTATTAAAAACAGTCAAATCCTCCGTAATAACCCCAATAGTATTGGTGCTTTGCTGCTTCAGGCTGCGCGCATTATAATTCGGCGTATAGTGATATTCCCGCACTACTGCCATTACCTTCTTAACCGTTTCTTCACTGGCACCGCCTTTGTGATTTAAGATATTGGATACGGTAGCAATGGATACATTCGCCTTCTTTGCAATCTCTTTGATGGTTGCCATAAAACTCACACTTCCGACACACTCATATTTATCCCCGGATGCCGCACAATCCGCATCTCAAAGTTCATGCCTATCATACCACAGAATCATTTTTCAATCAAACACTCTGAAAATAATTTTACAATTTTCGTGTATACATCAACGAAAAAAGGGGGTTCTGCCGCGGCTCAACGCCGCAGCAGAGCCCCCTAGCATCCGTTTATGGATTATGTTGGTCTCTTATACCGGGATATAAATTAACCGTTTTCCCCTTTTCTTCTCACCAATACCAATGCAGAAGCTGCTATCAGTGCCGCTGCAGATGCTGCTACAGCAACAGGAAGCACCATATTATTATCTCCGGTCTGGGTACTGCCAGAGGAAGCAGGTGCATCATTGTTGGACTGAGAGCCCTCCGCCTTAGAGGAATCATTGGTTGTATTCCCCGATGCGGAGTTATTACCCTGTGCAGAATCTGTATTATCTTCTCCCTCGCTATCAGAAGGCGTATTCCCATCATCGGGAACCTCTTGCCCGCTGTCTGCGCTCAGGTTTTTAATAGCATTATTCAGCTCGTTAACAGCCTGGTCCACCACGGCCTGGTCATCAACACTCAGGGTTGCATCAGCCAAAACAGTGCGGGCATTATACAATGCTGCACTAAACACCTGTACGCTCTCCAACGAATACCCGCTCAAATCCATGGCTTCTGCTTTATTTACCAGCTCTTCCAAAATGGATTTGTCAGCCTTAAAACGCTGTGCCAAAATGGCATTGAGAAGGGTATCTGCTACAGGCTCAATATCGCTGTCCATAGCATCCCCATCTTCCATTACCTTCTTAGCGGCATCCAAAGCATCCACCAGCTGCTGCCAGTTGGTCTGTACATATTTGCCAGCATTTTCTGCCATGGAATCTGCTTTTGCAATCAGCTGTTCCAGCATCGTCTTGTCGCCTTGTACCAGGCCCAAGCCCCAAATGCCTTCCAGCAGATTATCCCATGCAGTATCCACCATTTCCTGGGTTGCATCAGGATTATCCAAAACGGCTTTGGCTTCTGCCATTACCTGTATAAAGTATGCCTTCGCACTGTCGGTAACACCTTCGGTGTCCAGTGTCAGTGCATATTCATAGGTCTTTTCTAACAATCCCTTGTTGCCAACGGGAACCAGGCCATTCATAGCAGCTCCCAAATTGGTAACGGCCTCATTGACCTGCTCCTGGGTAGCATCCAAGTTTTCATTCACCGCTTTGGCTTCTGCCAGTGCGTTCTGGAATGCCTCAACAGAAGAAGGAGTATAGCCATCCAGGCCTTCTTCCTCCAGTTTCTCTGCTGCTGCCAACGTTTCTTCCAAATCGGTCCGGTCAGCCGGATGCGCCAGTGCTGCCTGTGCATCGGTCAGAGCCTTCAAAGCTTCTGCTATATCGGCTTCTGTTGCAGCAGCATTGTCATACACCTTTTCAGCCTGTTCCAAAGCCGTTTGGAAAGCCTCCCAAGAGCCAGGAGTATAGGTGTTGTCATTGTTTTCGATGCCCTGGGCAGCCAGAATCGCTTCATTCAGCTCACTCTTGTCAGGAGCTTCTGCAGCGCCTTCGCCAGTCAGCATCCATTCGATAATGCCGGTTGCCATGGTATCACCCTGAGCATATCCATCGGCAGTATCTTCTGTTGCCTGACGAACCAAATTGATTCTCAGTGCAGTTGTAGTAACCGGCTCATTAAATACAGTTTCGTTAAAGGCGTCCCGCTCGGTGCCAAATCCGGCTCCTTCAATGGTCACCCATTCGCCGTCGCCGTTCAGATACTGATAGGTATAACTATCAGGAACTGCAACGCCAGGATGGTTGGCTGCGTTATTGCCAGTGCCTCTGTCATCAAAGAAGTAGACAGAAGAGCCCGTCAGGGTAACTGCCTGCTCCCAGGTGTACTGGACATAAACGGAAACATCTCTGCCCACACCCCAGTTGCCATATACATTGGCCTGGTTATTACCGGGAGGTGTTGCGGAGGAATCAGAAAGCACGCCATCGTTCACTGCCGCCACATTATTCCAGCCCGCCGTATAGTTGGAGCTTGCAGTTGCCGTAAAGGCCGGGTTAGAAGAAGGCGTCAGGGCTTCAAAGGCTTCCCGCAAATCAGACTGCGCAGAATCAATAGCGTCCTGCGTTGCAGAAGCATTTGCATACACAGCCTTGGCGTTTTCCAGCGCTGCATAGAATGCATCCCACTGTTCTTCTGTGCCCTCATAAGTTACTTCATTGATATTGCCGCTTTCAATGGTATCCAGCAGCTGCTTTAAGCCAGACTTATCATAAATCACGCTAATCACACAGGAAGCTTTCAGGCTGGTACCTTCCACTTCACCGGTGATACTGAACTGAGTAGCAACCGTAATCTTATTGGCGATTTCCGACTCATCCCAAGTAACCGGCAGTTCCTTGGTGGTGCCGTCATCGCAGTTTGCGGTCACTGTCTCCGGGAGTTTGGGCCATGCGCCTACCACTGTAGTGACAGAGGCCGGCTCCAAGCTGGAAACTGCGGTGGATTTTTTGAACATGACTTCGCTCAAGCCAAAATAAGTAGAGCCAAAGTTGCCCTCTCCTGCAACAGGACTATACGTAATTTTGACATACCGGGCTTCTGTACCGGCCATATCAATAATCTGAGCGGGAATTGTAGCTTCGCCTTCTGCACCGGTGGATGCAGGTGCCTGCTCCAGGGTATAGTCTCCCAGCTTCTCATAGTTCTTGTCGTCCTTAGAGTACCAAACGGTGATATTGTTCAGGCCAGAAGTCGGCGTAAAGCCATAGTTCCAAATGCCCATTTCACCAATCTTATAGTTTTTCTTCAAATCGAACTTAACCCAGGCAGTCTCTTCCGTAGGAGCGGAAGCTTCACCCAAGTAACCGGTGTTCCACTGAGCCATCCAGTTGGTGTTCTCATGCATGGCCTCAAAACCGGAACCTACTAAACCGGACTTATCCACCAGGTTGGCTGCGGTTACGGCATCATTGGAATTATTTCCAGCAGTTGCCGTTACATCGTCAATATAAGCGCTGACAAATTCCATGGGGGTGGTAGAATGGACTCGCCATTCAATAATACCCAATCCAAGGTCAGCAACCATATTTACACGCAGGGCAGTAGTGGTAATCTTATCAAAGGTTGTCTTGTTAAATGTACCCTTTACCACACCAAAGCCGCTTGCACCAGGCACATCCACCCAATTGCCTTCCTCATCCAGATACTGAATAGTATAGCTCTTGGGCTCACGAATGCCGCCATTGTCGTTAAAGAAGTAGATTTCTGTGGAATCAATGGTAACAGCTTCTTCCCAGGTATACTGTACCCACTGGTCCTTGCCTTCCTGTCCCCAGTCATGCCAAGCACCATGGCTCTTGTCATCATGAGAAGCAGGCTCATAGCCATCGTTCATAGTGGCCAAGCCGCCCAAGTCGCTGTTGGTATAGGAAGCGGAAGGAGTGGCATAGAAAGCAGCATTATAAATATCACGAACTGCGTCTACTGTAACGATTGTGGTGCTGACAGAACTCAACTCTCCATCGCTCACTTCCAGCTGCAAGGTGTATTCGCCCTGCTCTGTAAAGGTCACATCGGTGGTAAAGGCGCTGGCGTCGGAGAACTCAGCCTCTCCGCCTTCGGGAGCATCCACAACACTCCAAGTGGGATACAGGCTGCCGGTGGGAAGTCCATCGTCAGAAGCGCTGCCCATCAGAGTTAGGGTGCTGTCCAGGTTGATGGGGTCATAGCTGCCGGCATCTGCAACCGGAGCCTGGTTCACCGGCTCCTCCACTGTCACGTCATTATCAAAAATTTGAATTTCCTTGACAGCAGTGTTGTATCCCAGTTTGTGTGTAAACACAATCCGAATTGAGTCTGTTGTGACTTCGGTAAACTCATCATTATTATAGTTTGCCTGAGGCAGTGCCGGGCTCTTATTCTGATTGGAAGCTACTACATATTCGCCTGTTTCACAGTCCTTATACTGCACAATGTACATGGAAGGCTCACAATAGCCGCCAACCTTTCTGTCATTAAAGAAATACAGTTTTACGGTATCCACCGTCTTTTGACCGTCAAAGTCAAACTGGATATAATCCGTATCATTTGGGGTCTGATTGAACAAAGCTGCCATCCGGTTCATTTCTTCGCCATTACCGGAAGTTCCGGGAGAGCCAGAAACTGTTGTTCCATCATTCACCATGGCTAAATCGCGAACGTCCGCAAAGGAGCAGCTAACGTCAGCGCTCAAAGCCAGGTTTTCGCTGCCGGGATTCTCCAAATCCACACCAATCTGCTGTGCCAACTCTACAACGCGGTCATTGTTATATTCCTGACCTACATAATCGTTGGCATCATAGGTGTCGGAAACGGTATTTTCGGTAGCGGTAAAGTCAACGTCAATTGCAGCAATCATATCGCTGGGAGCGGAATACCAAACCTCTGCATCGGGGTCAGTACCCACTGCGCCTTCAATATTCTCAGGGAATTCCACTTCACCGGTAGCAGGGTCATACACCATATGCACCTGGCTGCTGACATTAGCCACCAGTTTGTCGCCAACATAGAGGCTGTATCCTACAGGAATTCCCTCATACTCGGGAGCTTCATTGGTATATACGTCAGGGTCTTGCCAAATGATGGAGATGTCGCGGTCGTGATAACGGACGTTATCCACTGCATAATGGTCATAGCTCACACCAACAGGCCACAGCTCAATTTTTTCGTCAGCACGGGGCTGCAGGCCGGCAATATCCTCAAATACAGAGAAGTTCATCATGCCCAGCACGTTGTTGTGAATCCATGCACGGGTCAGGTTGCCTTCGATTTCGGGGCCATCCATGGGGAACTGGATGTTCTGGTCAAAGTAACCGTTAAACCAGAAGAATTCCTCGGAGTCCATCAGAGAAGCATCAGCCACAACCGGGTCATCCTCGGTGCCGGAGCCAGAAGCCTTTACATAATGGGTAAAGGCCATCCAGTCCATCAGGCGCTCATAGGTGTCAGCGGTGATGTGCTCTGTGGGGTAGTAGCGCAGAGCGGAGGACAGCATATTGACATAGTTGCCGCCGTTGCAGAAAGCAAAGTTGTTTGAGCCATAATCCTTGCCGGACTGCTGACCGGGATAGGTAACGCCAAACTCTTCAAACTCCGCATCCAGAGCGGGCTTTTTCTCTTCAATACTCACCTGGTCAGCGGTAAAGAAGGGGAATACCGGATACATTTCGGAGTCGTAGTCATTGAGCATCTCAATGTATTTGGCGTCATAGTTGTCTTCTCCCTGGGTGGGAACCAAATTGAACTCAAAGGGGAAGAACACATTGTCTCTCCAAGGATTCAGGGTAATCCCGCTGGAAGTGTTGGAGCCCGTGTGCTGATGCAGGAAGCTGCCGTGGCCGGTATCACCATTTTTATTGGAGAAGTCGTTGGTCCACAGGGTGGTCAGCACAGAGTTCTGAATATTGCCTGCCAGCTCATCCAGAGCAGCAGCCTTATCGGCATATTCAGCATTATCGGTGGCTGCTGCCAGCAGGCGATACAGCTCAGCTGTTGCGGTGGTGTTGGCATATACGGTAGAAGAGCCATCCACACGGCCGTTTACCACGTTGCCAGCACTTCCGTTACTGTAGTTGCGCTTATAGAAAGCGGAAACGTTATCATTATCATTGCCGGTAATGGGAGGATGTCCATAGTACATCAGGTACTCATCCCAGCCCTTTGCTACCTGCGCGTCGGTTGCGCCATATTCAGCAAAGGAGCCATATACATCGCCTTCGCCCCATTCAGCAAATTTTTCCAACAAATCGGCAGAACCGCCATGTACCAGATAGTCTTCCAATCCGGAATAGGTAGTATACTGCATCATATCCCAGCTCCACACACCAGGACGGCCGGGGTTATTCTGATAGTTCTGGTTACCGGAAATTTCGCCCTGTGCAGCCCAAGTACCATAGGCATACAGCGGAGTACGGAAGTACTTCAAATCCTGCATAAGCCAGGGTACACTAACAGTAATAACATTGTTGTAGCCCAAAACGCCTTCAAACTCAGCCGGGAACTGCCAGTCATTGCCGGGAATATTTAAATCCTGAAGATTGAAGCGGCTGGCCCAGAAACGGTAGTAAACCACTTTTTCCATATACTCGTTGGGCAAATCCACATAGGGGATATTGTCAGCCCACCACTGGTTATACACTTCCAGCTGGGTAGACAGAGCCGTATCAGCATCATAATCCCGGAAAGCCTCATATTCAGTATAGGACTCGGGGATTTCTTCTGCCATAACGCCCATAACGACTTTATACTGAATCGTCTGGCCAGCAGGGATAGAAACTGCCGTGGTCAAAGAGCTGCCGGAGGCAGTAGCATCAGTAGCGGCAATGCGGATATCCAAATCTGTAGTGCCATCCACATATCCTTGATTGGGATACAGCTGATTCATTTTGGGTCCCTGTACAGAACCTACTAATTCATTTCCCTCGGCCTGCTGTGCTAAGTCAGAGGTAACGACGATATTAAAGGACTTATCCGCAGAACCGTTATTGGTGATTTCGAGAATCGTAACGGCACTGTTATTATAGGTAATAAACTTGTTGGAATTTACCGTCAAGTCACTGCCGGTGAACACATTGTTGGAATGGCTGGGATAATTCATACGGGAAGCAACATCTTCCTTTACAGAATTGCCTTCCAGCTCAATGGCATATCCTTTGTTAGAAGTCAGGTACAGGCTGTCGCCATAGGACATGTCGCCCACAAAGCCCAGGGAGGAAGCATTATGGCTTCTCATATACAACCCGCGCCCACGGCTATACAGCACATCACTGCTGGTGGAAAAATCAGGAATCGCGCCTTCTCTTCCCAACATTCTGTCCAGCCAATAAGAATCTCCATTTTCCTTATCCGCGTCTTGAATTGCCTGCATCATGTTGCTGACAGTCGCATCACTCAGATACACCGGCTGATTGGCCGCATCGGCCCCGGGACCTTCGTAGAGCGGATATTGCTGCGTAAAGGTGTCTTTGTCATAATAGAAGCTCTGCTGATAGTTCGCATGAACTGTCAGCATGGGCATTCCAGCGGTTATCATGGAAAGCGCCAGGCACCCTGCCAGTATTTTCTTCAATTTCATCAGTTGACCTCCTTTTTATTTGATACTTCTTTATCTATAAAGCTTTGCATGCACCCCCTTTGTATACCTTTTCCTATCTTTTGGTTTCATGCTATAAAACGTTTAACCAAATTGATAAAAAAGATGATTAAAAAATCAGGCAGTCCTTTACCGTACTGTGTTCATTGCCCATATCTGTTTCATATAGAAAATAAACCGCAGCCGGCAAAAGACTGCCTGTAATTACCCGAAACCCATAAACATGGAATCGATATCTTTTACCCTTTTACTGCACCGAGAGAAATACCTTCTACAAAGAATTTGTTGCCAATGAAGAACAAAATCAAGCACGGCAAAGATACTAACAAAGTTAATGCCATCATCTGCTCATAGTTTGGAGAACGCATACCCTGGACAATTAACAAACCCAAAGGCATGGTATATTCTTTATCACTGGTCAGATAAATAGACGAATAGAAGATTTCATTCCAGCTGTTGATAAAGCTGAACAAACCGGTCACAATCAAAGCGGGTTTCACCAGCGGGACCATAATGCTAAAGAAGATGCGAAGGGTCCCAGCACCATCAATTCTGGCTGCTTCATCCAATTCCATAGGAAGTGTCAGGAAGAAAGAGCGAAGCAAAAACACAAAATAAGCGTTGCCGCCGGCGCACAAGAAAGCTGGTACAATCAGTGCCCATTTATTATTAATCCCCAAAGCTGTATACAGGTTTACCTGAGGGAGCAGGGTAACTACGCTTGGCAGCATCATCGAGCTGATTACCAAGCCAAACCACATGCCCCGCAGCGGAAAACGTAACCGGGCAAAAGCATATCCAGCAAATGCACAGGTAATCACTGTACCAATTACATATGGAAAAGTAATCGATACTGAATTCCACAGCTGCGTCCAAAAAGGAACTCGCGCCATACCTTTTGCAAAATTGTCCCACTGAATTTCTGCCGGGAAAACCACTGGAGGACGCGCAAACAGCTCTTGCTTGGTTACCAAAGCACTACGAATCAGCCAATAAAGGGGAAATGCAACCAGCACAGCCAGAAAAATAGCCAAGGCAATTAAAAGCCCATTGATAACTTTTTTCTTTGTTTTTGCGCGGCTCATGCTCTTAAATTTTTTAGTATTATCTACCGCAGCAGCGTTCATTGTTGCCATCAGAAATTTCCTCCTTTCAAGTGATTAGTGTGCATGCCGTTTTGCCCTCTTCCGGCCGGAAGCGTCATCTTTTTTAAACGCACCTTGGAAGTAGAACAAAATCACTGTTAAGACCATGATAATCAGGAAAACTACCCAAGCCTCTGCAGCAGCAATTCCACGCATACCTGAATCCACAAAAGAGTGGTCATATATCATAACATTGATGAAGTAGGTCCAATGGTCAGGAGCACCATTACGGGAGAATACAACGCTCTGGGTATAAATCTGTACAGAGGTCATCATGCACATAATCATTTGGAAGAACAAAACCGGCTTAATGGTGGGGAACGTCACCTTGGTAAACTTGTGCCAGGCATTGCCGCCATCAATTTCGATGGATTCCAATTGGTCTTTCGGCACATCCTGCAAAGTTGCAATCAGCACCACAGTTGTACCGCCGCAGGTCCACAAGCTCATCATAAACAATGTGACAAAAATCGCGGGTGTATTAATAAAATCTACCGGAGGGATTTTGAATATGTACATCAAAACCCAGTTAATCAATCCACCCTGTGCCTGATTCTGCATCAACATTTTCCAAACCAGACCGGTTGCTACCATTGGGATAACAGAAGGCAGAAAGAAAATTGCTCTCAAAATATTTCTGCCCTTAAATTTACGATTCAGCAGCAGGGCACAAATCAAGCAGAAAACTATTACCAATATCACATTGATAACGGTATATAACATTGTGACACCAATCGACTTTTTAAAATCAATTGAGGGGTCGTTGAAAATTCTCCAATAGTTTTCAAATCCAACCCAAGTCATCTGTTGCTCGTTATTGCGAATGTCAATGTCATTAAAGCTATAATAGAGGCTGGCCAACATGGGATACAAAGTTAAAACCAGAAAACCAATAATAGCCGGCGCCGCAAAGAGGTATCCGACAATCGCTTCCTTCGTTGCGGGCCGCAAATTCTTTTTCTTTCGCTGTGGTGTCATTGCGGACGCTCCCTTCTTAAATAAAACACGATAAAATACGGACAGACACTGCCCTGAAAGGCAGGACAGTGTCTGTACTCAGTCTTATTCGGACTGCTTAGTCAACCGTACCGGATTCAAATGCTTCCTTAATCTGAGGCATGCACTCTGCAAAGCCTTCTTCGGCAGAAATTTGACCGCCAAGAATCTTATCAATCGAGGCCTCAAATGCAGTGTTCATCTTGGCATAGCCAGGCACATAATAGGCAGGCCACTGAGCGATTGCGCCTTCGGTAGTGCAGTAGCTAAGGATAGTCTCTTTTGCGCCGTCGGGATAGTCATTGCCCCAAGAGTCAACCAACTCGGGGTCGGTGTACCAGTCAGCCTGGTTGGGAAGCCATGCACCGCTGTTCAGCAGAGGCATGCACTTTGCAGGGTCAACCAGATAAGCATAGAACTTCTTGGCTTCGGCCAGTTTTTCTTCGTCCTCGTTCTTATAAAGAACCAAGGGACCGCCGCAGTTAACAGTAACAGCTTTTTCCATTTTGGGCAGAACGCCTACGCCGATGTCATCATTACCCTGTACGTTAGCGATATCCCAGGAACCGTTAATCATCATGGCATAACCAGCAGCCAAACCATCAGCAACAGCACCTGCGCCGCCATCCCAGCTGTAAGTAGCAGCGGAGCAAACGTGCTCAACATTAATTAAATCAGCAAACTTCTGAACAGCTTCAATAGACTTAGGGTCGTCCATCAGCAATTCGCTGCCATCAGCAGAAACAACGCCGCCGCCATTGGAGTACATACCCCAGAACAGGTGGAACTCACGCAGGCAGTTGAAGCCCATGCCATAGTCAGTAATCATGTTGGCGTCAAATCCCTCATCGTTAGGGGTTTTTCCGTTGGCATCCTTGGTGAGCTTTTTGCAGTTCTCAACAAACTCATCCCAAGTCCAAGCCTCATTCACATCGGTGGGCGGATATTCTACACCAGCAGCATCCAACTTGGATTTGCTATAATACAAAACGTTAATCTGGTTGGACAAGCCTACAGCGATAGGCTCGCCTTCGGGGTTGTTAACCGTAACAGAAGCCAGCTTCTCAGGAATCGTGCCATCGCTCAGAATATCAGAAATGTCAGCCAGCAGGCCCATTTCATAATATCTCTGTACATCGCCTTCACCCATATAGCTGATATCCGGCAGGTTATTCTGCTCTCTTGCAGCCTGGATATACGTATCAAAGGTTCCGTCTGCGGGCAAAGCCTGTTCTTCAATTGTAATGCCAGGGTTTTCTTCTTCATACGCACGGCAGGCTTCCTGCATCAGCTTGGTCTGAGTTTCATCAGCCCAATACAGGAACTTCAGGGTAATATCCTTTCCCTCTTCCTGTGTGGAAGTATCTCCACCTGTGCTGGATTCACCGGTTGTGTTGCTGGCGCAGCCGGCTGCAGTTGCTGTCAACATAGCCAGGCAAAGGACGGCCGCCAGAATTTTCTTTAATTTCTTCATTTTGCTGCCTCCATTCATAGAATTTATTTTTAGGTATGTGTTTCCGCCCACAGAGGATGGATTCTGGAGCAGATAGGTAACCAATTCAGATTGTCTCAAGTTTAACGTTTAAGTTGTTTTTTAAAAAACAAAAGCAGTTTCCTGCTTTTCCAAACCCACGCGAAATCTTTTTTATCAACATCATTGTTATAATAGATAATTGATATTAATTAAGGTCGGTATTTTTTCTATAAATTGTTTATCTGTTACTTTTATACCACAATTACTGATAAAAGAAAAAGCCCGAATTAAATCGTTTAAGCTAAATATTTCTAATCTGCTCTTGTTTTCTCCTATTTTCTTTTATTTTCGAAGAATTTTACAATTTTTATCATGACAATTTGAAATAAAAACGTTTAATATAATTACAGATACATTCCAAGCTTAAAAACTGTCACATATAAAAAGATAGATTTTGAAGCACTATTTCTTCTATTTTATGTTATGTATGTATATCATTAGAACGTTTAGCTTGACGCTTCAAATTTATTTTCCATTGTGTTTTTTCTCATTTTCCAAATGTATAGCTAATAACGGCCGTTTTATCTGCTTGTCTGGTTGGTAACAAAGCGTATTTTAAGATGTA
>DYBQ01000110.1 GCA_019418545.1 Clostridiales bacterium
TCGTTTCCATATATAACAGACTACCTGATTTTTCATCATTTGTAAAGGAGCTTTTGTGAAATTGTTGGAAATCATTTAATTTTTGTGTAATATTGCTATGAAATTTCGTTGAAATTTTCGTGAAAACCGGTCAGCCCTTTTCAAAAATTCTTTCTGCAATCTTTCTGCCGGCAGGCGTATCGGCCAAGCCCCCTTCGGCAGTTTCCCGAAGGCTGGCAGGCATAGTGTTGCCCACCCGTTTCATGGCCACAATCACCTCATCAGCAGGAATTACACTGGAAACACCGGCAAGGGCCATTTCGGCAGCAGCCAGCGCGTTCACCACGCCCATGGCGTTGCGCTTCACACAGGGGACCTCCACCAGCCCGGCTACCGGGTCGCACACCAACCCCAGCACATTTTTCAGTGCAATGGCACAGGCGTCGGCACACATTTTTGCGGTCCCGCCGGCCATTTCCACCACCGCAGCCGCAGCCATGGCAGAAGCGCTGCCCACCTCGGCCTGGCATCCGCCCTGGGCGCCGGAAACCGTTGCATTGGCGGCAATCACCATCCCCACACCGGCAGCCGTAAACAGTGCATGTACCGCTGCCTCCTGGGGCAAATTTTTTTCTTCCATCACCGTAATCAGTGCCGCCGGCAAAATCCCGCAGGAGCCAGCTGTCGGTGCAGCGACAATCCGTCCCATACAGGCGTTGCATTCCGAAACCGCCAGTGCGCGGGCCACCGCTTTTCCAAAAGCAGCTCCGCACAGGCTTTCTCCCTTGCGTGCCCGCTCCATCACCCGGGCGGCAGCGCCCCCAACAAGGCCGCTGGCCGAACGCATATCAGGTTTTTCCCCTTCTCTTGCCGATTCCAGCATCACCTCAAAATGGCGCCGCATTTTTTTCTCCAGCTGTTCCACCGGCATCTCCAGCTCCTGTGCCTGACTTTCCAGCACAACCTGGGAAAAGCTTTTTCCCTGTTCTTCGGCTTTTTGTACATAGCCTGCAATACTGGGCATATGCTCCTTCCTTTCGCTCAGAATATCGGGGCAATCAGCACACAGCGGCTGATTTGGGGAAAGCACTGAATCCCTTTCGTCACCTGCTCCGAGGGCATTTCATCCAGCTCCAGCGTCATCAGCGCCGTATCCCCTTTTTTCTTGCGGCTCAGCTTAAAGCCGCCAATATTCACGCCGTTCATGGCCAGATAGTTGGTCACACCGGCAATCACACCGGGGATATCCCGGTGCAGCACCAGCAGCGTGGGCTGGTTTCCCGTAATTTCCACGCTCATACCGTCAATGCGGGTAATCACAATTTCCCCGCCGCCAATGGACGCGCCCTGGACACACACGCTTTCTCCCGACCGGTTCCACAGGGTAATCCGGGCGGTATTGGGATGGGCGCCATCAATTTCGGTTTCTTCAAACTGTACCAGCAGCCCTGCCTTTTGGGCCAGGGAAAGGCTGTCCCGGATGCAGGTGTCGCTGGGGAGCATCCCCAAAATCCCCGCCGTCAAAGCCTTGTCGGTCCCATGGCCCCGCCCGGTTTTGGCAAAGGAGCCATGCAGCTCAATTTTGGCGCGGGCCGGTTCCCCCGGCAAAAGGGCGCGGGCCAAAAAACCAATCCGCGCCGCGCCGGCCGTGTGGGAGCTGGACGGCCCAATCATCACCGGGCCAATTACATCGAACACGTTCATGGGCGTCCCTCATTCCCGCCCTTATTTCCGGGCAATCATTTCAATTTCCACCAAAGCCCCCTTGGGCAGGGCGGCAACCTCCACACAGGAGCGGGCCGGATAAGGCTTTGTAAACTGCTCGCCATACACCTGGTTGAGCACATCAAAATCCTCCAAATGGGCGAGGTAGACATTCACCTTCACCACATCGTCCATAGAAGCCCCAGCCTGTGCCAGCACTTCCTTCAAATTGTGAAACACCTGCTGTGCCTGCTCCCGGATACCGCCTTCCACCAGGCAGCCGGTTTCGGGGTTCAGGGGAATCTGGCCGGAGGTAAAAATCAGGCCGCCGCTCACAATCGCCTGGGAATATGGGCCGATAGCGGCAGGTGCTTTGGATGTTGAAACGACTTCTTTCATGGGTATTGCTTCCTTTCTTTTGCGGTTTATCCCTGTCTGGACTGATATTCCTGCTCGCAATAAATGCACCGGTAATGGCGCACGCCATTTTGCTCATGCAAACGGAAAATCTGGTCCAGCCCCTGCTCCACACTGGTGATGCACCGGGGATTTTTGCAGCGCACGACATTTTTCAGCTCTTTAGGCGGGGTAAGCTTTTTCTTTTCCACAATCTTGCCTTCCCGGATAATGTCAACGGTAATATTATGGTCAATAAAACCCAAAACATCCAGGTTGATGTCGGTAATCCCCTCAATTTTAATAATATCCTTCCGGCCAAACTTACTGCTTCTGGCATTTTTTATCACTGCCACACAGCAGTCCAGCTTGTCCAGCTTTAACAGCTTATACACCCGCATGCTGGCTCCGGCCTTAATATGGTCAATTACGATTCCTGTTTCCAGGCTGTCAATATTCAGCATAATGCTTCTCCTTCCCCGTCCAGCGTAAGTCCCAGCAGCGTCATAATCAGGGCCATTCGCACATACACGCCGTTCTGCGCCTGCTCAAAATAGGCAGCCCGGGGGTCATCATCCACTTCCCCGGCAATCTCATTCACTCTCGGCAGGGGGTGCAGCACAGCCATTTCCGGCTTGGCAGCCCGGAGCTTCTCTTCATCCAAAACATAGGTATCCTTCAGCCGGATATAATCCTCTTCATTAAAGAAGCGCTCCCGCTGTACCCGTGTCATATACAGGATATCCAGCTCCGGCATAACCTCTTCCATGGTCTCCACTTCCCGGAAGGGGATGTTCTTTGCCCGCAGCACCTCTTCCCGGATGTAGTCGGGGATTTTCAGTTCTTCGGGGGAAATCATGATAAAGCGGATTCCTTCAAACCGTGCCAGAGATTTAATCAGCGAATGTACAGTCCGGCCAAACTTCAAATCTCCGCACAAACCAATTGTCAAACCGTCGAGACGGCCGCACCGTCTGCGAATGGTCATCAAATCCGTCAGCGTTTGTGTTGGGTGCTGATGTCCTCCGTCTCCGGCGTTAATCACAGGAATCCGGGCATAATGGGAGGCAACCAGCGGGGCGCCTTCTTTTGGGTGGCGCATGGCGCAGATGTCGGCATAGCCCGAAACCACGCGAATGGTGTCGGCTACACTTTCGCCTTTGGACGCAGAGCTGCTGTCGGCTGTAGAAAAGCCCAGCACACTTCCCCCAAGGTTGAGCATAGCGGCTTCAAAGCTCAGGCGGGTACGGGTACTGGGCTCATAGAACAGCGTTGCCAGCTTTTTGCCACGGCATACATTTCCATACCGAAAGCGGTCGGCGGCAATATCATCTGCCAAATCCAGCAGGGAAAGAACTTCCTCTTTGGAAAAATCAAGCGGGTCAATCAAATGTCTCATGCAGGTTCCCCTCTCTATAATCTCGGGTATTGGGACTTCTGCCCCTATGAAACCTATTTTATTATAAACATCCTGACGGCTTTTGTCCATTCAATTTTCACTTCCGGCTATTATCCATGAAATATATTTTATACAGATGTTTTTTATTTACAATTTATCCAAATCGTGCTATCATTTATTGGAGAGAATGTAGAGTTTTCGATTGTAACTTATTTTTGAATCCTTCTAAATCCCCCTCGCCATCGCTGCTATCTCCCCCATTCATTTCGTCAAAGGAGGCCTTTCCATGGAAACAAGCCGCTCCCTTCAGGAGCTTTCCACCCGTTTGTCCGACAATATCAGCCGCGTTATCTGCGGAAAAGAGGAAGTTATCCAAAAAGTCGTTGTCTGCCTTTTCTGTGCCGGCCATATCCTGCTGGAAGACATTCCCGGCACCGGAAAAACCACGCTGACAAAAGCGCTGGCCAAATCCATTGACGGCGCCTTTACCCGGGTGCAGTTTACGCCCGATTTGCTCCCGTCCGATTTAACAGGCGTTACCATCTATGAGCAGAGGACCGGCGAATTTTCCTTCCGCCGCGGCCCTGTATTTACAAACCTGCTGCTGGCAGACGAAATCAACCGGGCCACCCCCCGCACCCAGTCGAGCCTGCTGGAATGTATGGAAGAAAAACAGGTAACGGTAGACGGCGTATGCTATCCGCTGCAGCCTCCGTTTTTTGTGGTAGCCACCCAAAACCCCATTGAAATCCAGGGCACCTTCCCTCTGCCGGAAGCCCAGCTGGACCGCTTTTTCATGCGCCTTTCCATGGGCTATCCGCCGATGGAGGAAGAAAAAAGGATGCTTTCCGGTTTCCGTACCGCAAACCCTTTGGACTCTTTAAAGCCGGTTACCAGCCTGGAAGAAATCCTTGCTGCCCAACAGGCTGTGCGGGAAATTTCTGTGAGCGACGCCGTACAGGACTATCTGCTGCGCCTGGTTTCCGCCACCCGCAGCCACGACCGAATCCGTTTGGGTATCAGCCCTCGCGGCGCGCTGGCTCTCATGCGGGCTTCTCAGGCATGGGCCGGGCTGCACGGGCGGGAGTATGTGCTGCCCGATGATGTGAAGGGTGTTTTTGCTGATGTGGCCGCCCACCGTATTTTGTGCAAGGGCTCCCACTTCTCCCAGTCGGCTGGGGACACCAAGGCCTTGCTGCAGGAGCTGCTGGAGCAAACGCCTGCGCCTGTGGATTCTCCGGTATAAAAGGGGGAATTCGATGGAATTTGTGGCCATTCTTGCAGTCGTTGTTTTCGTTTGCTGGCTGGAAGGGTTTTTATATCGGAAATATGCTTTCTACAAACTGCAATACCGCTGCTATTTCAGTGTGCCGGAAGCTTTTGAAGGGGACGAAATCACACTGGTGGAAGAAGTCACCAATGCCAAGCTTCTGCCGCTTCCCTGGCTAAAGGCCGAGCTGACTACTTCAAAATGGCTGGATTTTGCCGGCTCTCAATCGCTGGTGGCCGAAGAAACCAGGTTTGTCCCCAGCTTTTTTATGATGAAAAGCAGGCACAAAGTGGTGAGAAGCTGGAAGGTCCGCTGCCTGAAACGGGGAGAATTCACGCTGGAAAAGGTAATTTTGGTTTCAGCCGATTTGCTCGGCTCCCAAAGCCTTTCCAAACCAATCGAAGTGGGCGCAGTGATTACCGTGCTGCCAAAGCCTGCGGATTTAACGCTGGGCTTTCAAAAAGTGCGAAGTGACGCAGGCCCGGTTATCGTACGCCGACACCTTTTGCCAGACCCTTTTTTGATAGCCGGTGTGCGGGAATACACGCCCCACGACTCGGCCAGCCGGATTCACTGGCCCCTCAGTGTCCGGCAGGGAAAGCTCATGGTCCGCAATAACGAATACAGCGCCGACCAAAGCCTTGCCATCATCTTAAATGTCCAATCACGGGAATTTGAAAAAAAAGAGGTTTTGGAGCCGGTAAAAATAGAGAGCGCTATCCGGGTTTGCGCCGGGTTTCTGGACGACACCCTTCGCAGCGGAATCCCCGTGGGATTGTGGGCGAACGCCAGCCTCAGCCACGATAGGGAGCCCATTATCACGCCTTTTCTTTGGGGGCGGGAGCATGTGCAGGAAATTTTCCGGGTTTTGTCCCGGATTCCCCTTTATAGCACCGACTTTTTCTCTATTTTCCTAAACCAGGTTTGCACCCGCATCCAGGCCAGCGACATGGTGCTGGTTACGGCTTATCTCAACGACGAAATTGCACAGTTTGCTTCCCTTAGGCAAACGATGGGGACCCGGGTAAAAATTATTCTGGTTTCCCCAGCGCTTCCCGAAAGCCTTCCGGCTCATCTGGAAATCTATCAATACTGGAATGAGGAGGAAAACGGCTATGAGCGAAACAGCGCCTAAAAAAATCTTTCTCCTTCGGGTCATCCACGTCTGTGCCCTCACAGGGCTCAGCCTGCTGCCGATGCCGCTGCTTTTTTTGCTGCTTCGGTGCTGGCTTCGCACGCCTTCCGATACGCCTGTTTATCTCTATCAGCTTTTATGTACGGGCGTGTTCTTCTTGGGGCTGGGTGTCAGCATCTTTTTGCAAAGCCGAAAAAAACTGCGCCGGGTTTCGTGGCTTCCCGACTTGCTTTGCTACCTCATTGGAATTATCCCTGCCGCAGTAGGAAGCTATTGCGGCTTGTATGTCGGCGCCTCTTCCCTTATTAGAACAACACTGGGGCTTGTGGTGTTTTTTGCCTGGATGATTGGAACCCGTGCCCAGGGAAAAGGGTATTATCAAGTATTGACCCGGAACAGCTACTTGTTTTACATCAATTTTTCCGTTGCAGCTGCTGTCATCTACTGGTTTTGCCGGATTACGTTTCCATTTCTCTCTCTCACCCTTCCCTTTTTATTCCTCACGGCAATCTATGGCGCAGCCCGGAACCAGCACAACCTGGAATACCTTATGGAGCGCCGCGGCCATGATTTTTCCCAGCTTCCGGCCAAAATCCGCCGCTACAGCCTGGGGATTCTAACGGTGATTATGGGCGCTATTTTTCTTCTGTTGGTTTTCCGACATGGGATTGCCGCTTTTTTTAACTGGGTTTTGGAGCTTATCCGAACGGTGGGCAGCTGGCTTTTTCTGCTGTTTTTCACGGATAAAAAAACTGAAATCTCATCAGACATTCCCCAAACGGAGGTACCGGACGGGATGACAGAGCCAGGCTTTTCCTCTCCCCTATGGAATCTTGTTACCCTTGCACTGTTGGCAGCGGCCGTCTATATTCTCATCCGCTATGGCCGCAAAATGTGGAATTGGGTGGTACGGTTCTGCAAGGAGCTGTGGCAGTATCTGATGAACCTGATTACCCATGGACATGGAGAAAATGCCTTTCTGCACAACAGCGAATATTATGTAGACAAGGACATTTCGCTGAAAGACAGTGACCAAGTGGATGAAAGTACTTTGAGCGAAAAACAGAAGAAGAAAAAATGGCGGCGGGAAAAACGCCGTTTTGCAAAACTGCCCGACGGCCCTGAAAAGGTAAAACTGGGCTATGAGCTGGCAGCCTCAGGTCTCCGTCTCAAAAACTTCCCGCTTTCTCCGGGCGATACCCCTTTGGAAATATCCCATAAAGCAGAAGCAATGCTTCACACCTCTCTTGCCGCGCCGGCACAAACCTACAGCGCCCTTTGTTATGGGAAACAGCAGAATCCCCCCTGCACCCCCAGCTGTGAAACTCTAAAAACCGTGCTGGAAGAAATAGACATCTGACCGTTTGATGCAAGCTATCACCATAGAAATACAAAAATCCCCGACTCCGAAAGGAGCCGGGGATTCATTATGGCAATTAATTATTCGTTAATGCCGGTAACAACGCCGGAACCAACGGTACGGCCACCCTCACGGATAGCGAAACGCAGGCCCTCTTCAATAGCGATAGGAGTAATCAGCTCAACGTCCATCACAACGTTATCGCCAGGCATGCACATCTCGGTGCCCT
>DYBQ01000111.1 GCA_019418545.1 Clostridiales bacterium
GACGGTCTCCAGTGCCACAAACTGGCGCTTTAACCAACTAAGCTATACCCACCATTTTTGGCGCGCCAATAGGGACTCGAACCCCAGACCTACTGCTTAGAAGGCAGTTGCTCTATCCAGCTGAGCTATTGGCGCACAGAAGCTCTGCTGTTAAGGCTGAGCCAATGGAGCGGGTGATGGGAATCGAACCCACACGACCAGCTTGGAAGGCTGGGATTCTAGCCATTGAACTACACCCGCAAGCGACGGAAGTTATTATATCACAGGATAAATCAGGTGTCAATAGATTTTTTAAAAAAATGGCACCGTGATTTTTTGTGAATGTTTTTTCGGCACAGCGGGAATAGTTGCCCTTGTAGAAGAAAAATGATATAATAGCCTCAATTCCATATACAATGAAAGGAGACGAGCCGGATGGATGTACGTCCAGGAGATATTTTACAAATGAAAAAAAGCCATCCCTGCGGCAGCAAAACTTTTCTGGTTCTGCGCTCCGGGATGGATTTTAAAATCCGCTGCACAGGCTGCGGCCATGAAGTAATGGTCCCCCGGCTAAAGTGTGAAAAGAATATCAAAAAAATTATTCGGGAAGAAAAGTCCGAGGAGTTGTAGCATTTCCGCAAATTTTACAAAACAATATTTGCGGAAAGGAATTTACTATGTTTGAAAAGCTGGATGTTTTTTGTAAACGTTTGGAAGAAATCAATCAGAAGCTGTGTGACCCTTCTGTGCTAGCAGATACCTCTCAATATACCAGTTTGCTCAAAGAGAGCAGCAGTATTGCACCGATTGTGGAGAAATATCAGCAGTACCGAAGAGCAGTGCAGCAGGAAGCTGAAGCACTGGAAATGCTTTCAGAAAATGATAAAGAGCTTCATGAGCTGGCGCAGGAAGAACTGGTCCAAGCACGTGCCGATATGGAGACTTTTGCGGAAGAACTAAAATTGCTGCTTTTGCCAAAAGACCCTAATGATGAAAGAAGCGTGATTGTAGAAATCCGTGGAGGCGCCGGAGGCGAGGAGGCAGCACTGTTTTCAGCAGTATTGTATCGGATGTATTCCATGTATGCCGAGTCTCGCCGGTGGCAGATTGAACTGCTCAACGTTAACGAGACAGAATTGGGCGGTTTTAAGGAAATCAGCTTTATGATTCATGGGGAAGGCGCCTATTCCCGCCTAAAATATGAGAGTGGAGTCCATCGTGTCCAGCGGGTACCGGAAACGGAAACCCAGGGCCGTATCCATACCAGTACAGCGACAGTAGCCGTTTTGCCCGAAGTGGATGATGTGGAAATTGAAATCAATCCCAAGGATTTACAGATTGATACCTTCCGCTCCAGTGGTGCTGGCGGCCAGCACATTAACAAAACGTCTTCTGCGATTCGTATTACCCATCTGCCCACAGGCATGGTGGTGGAATGCCAGGATGAAAGAAGTCAGTATAAAAATAAAGATAAGGCAATGAAAGTGCTGCGCTCCCGTTTGTATGAGCAGGAGCAGCAGAAACAGGATGCAGAGGTGGCTGCCAGGAGGAAAAGCCAAGTGGGAACCGGCGACCGTTCGGAGCGTATTCGTACCTATAACTATCCCCAAGGGCGCATGACAGACCACCGAATTGGATTGACGTTATACCGTCTGGAAGATTTGCTCAATGGCGATTTGGACCAGGTGATTGACCCGCTGATTACTGCCGACAGGGCGGAGCAGCTGCGGGAGAGTACGGAAGAAGAATAGTGCCGTTTTGGAAAATAAAAAGGAAGTCATGAGCATGAAAACAATCAGATTACTGGCGGATAATCCCGCTGATATTGCCAAGGCAGGGAAAATTCTGCAGCAGGGCGGCCTGGTGGGAATTCCTACCGAAACCGTGTATGGATTGGCCGCGGATGCTCTCAACGGAGAGGCTGTGGCAAAGATTTTTAAAGCCAAGGGACGTCCAATGGATAACCCGCTGATTGTCCACATTTCGGACATTGGGCAGTGGAAAAAACTGGTGCGGTACATCCCAGAAAATGCCCAAAAATTAGCAAAAGCTTTTTGGCCCGGCCCGCTGACTATCATTCTGCCCAAGTCGGACTGTATTCCCCTTGAAGTGAGTGCCGGTTTGGAAACCGTAGCGGTGCGATTCCCGGCACATCCGGCAGCACGGGCTGTGATTGATGCGGCTGGAACACCGCTGGCTGCCCCTTCTGGAAATCTTTCAGGAAAGCCCAGCCCTACAACGGCAAATGTTATGCTGGAGGATATGGATGGCCGTATCGAAGCGGTATTGGATGGAGGTCCCTGCCAAGTGGGGGTAGAATCGACTGTGGTGACGTTAGCCACACAGCCGCCCCGATTGCTGCGCCCTGGCGGCATTACGCTGGAACAGCTTCGTCAGGTGCTGGGAGAAGTGGAAATGGACGAGGCTGTGCTGAATCCCCTGAAAGCAGGAGAGCATCCTGTTTCTCCGGGAATGAAGTATAAGCATTATGCACCAAACGCCAACGTAATTATTATAGATGGCTCCTATGAATCCTATTGTGCCTATGTGAATAGCCATAAAGGAGAAGGGATTGCAGCCATGTGCTATAATGGAGAAGAAACCCGGCTGGAAGTTCCCGCAGTATGTTATGGCGGAGAGACAGATTATGACGAACAGGCAAGGGAAATCTTTGAGGCTCTGCGAAAACTCGATGAATTAGGGGCAAAAATCGTTTATGCCCGGTGCCCTGAGCCAAAGGGTGTGGGGCTTGCTGTGTATAACCGTCTGATTCGGGCGGCAGGATTTGAGGTGCTTCATATTGACTAAAGGTATTGTCATTGGCTTGACCGGTCCAACTGGTGCAGGAAAATCCAGCGTTGCCAAAGAGTTTGCCGCTTTGGGCTGCGTCGTGGTGGACTGTGACCAGATAGCCCGTCAGGTAACAGATTCTTGTATTCCCTGTTTGGAAGCGCTGGCTGAGGAATTTGGAAATGACATTCTGCAAGGGCATATATTAGATAGAAAGCTGCTGGCTTCCCGGGCCTTTGCTTCTCAGGAAAAAACCAAAAAGCTCAACGAACTTACCCATCCATGGATTATGCAGGAAACAAAAGCACAAGTGCAGGCCGCTCTGGATGAGGGAAGGCAATTCGTCGTAATTGATGCACCATTATTGTTTGAAGCCGGCGTGGATGCGCTGTGTGATAAAATTGTGGCAGTGACGGTTCCCTTTGAAAAACGGCTGCAGCGCATTATGAAACGTGACAGCATTTCTGAGGAGCTGGCACGCGCCAGAATGGCCGCTCAGCATCCAGAAAGCTGGTATGAACAGAAGGCCGGAAAGGTAGTTTCTGGAAGACTGGACGAAAAGACGCTTCGCAGTGAGCTGGAAGCGTATCTTGCTTCGTTATCGGAGGAAATGCTTTGAATCATCGTGGACAAAAAAAGAAAAAGGGCCGGGTGTTTTTAGGCATTGCAGTTTTTTTGGCTGCTGCCGTAGTGTGCCTGTATTTTTCCAGAGATATCATTTTAAAACAATTATATCCGTTATCCTATTATGAAATTATCATGACGGAAGCAGAAAAAAATGACCTTGACCCGGCATTGGTATATGGTGTCATCAGGGCCGAAAGCGGGTTTGATTCCAACGCGGTTTCCCGTGCGAATGCCCGGGGATTGATGCAGATGACGCCGAAGACCTTTGAATGGGTAAAAACAATGATTCCTGACAGTGAGGAACTTACCGACGAAGCTTTGTTTGACCCGCAGGTGAATATCCAGTTTGGGTGTGAATTGCTGTCTCTGCTGATTTCACATTATGGAAATGAAGCGACAGCGATTTGTGCTTATAATGCTGGTATGGGGAATGTCACTTCCTGGCTGGAGAACCCAGAATATTCCTCGGACGGTGTGACACTGAATGTTATTCCCTTTGGCGAAACAAAGGAATATTTAAAACGTGTAACAGATAACCGGGATATGTACAGTCGCCTCTATTCCCAGGAACTGGAAGTATCATAGCCGGCTCGGTTATGATTATGTTTTTTGATAATTTGATTGTAAGTTTGCTTGTTGATAATTTGACTAATTACTATAAGGAGGTATAAACCAATGGAAAACAAAACCATTGATGCAGAGGCTCTGGCAAAAGAGCTGCTGCTGGACAAGAAAAACGGCTTTTTCCGTGTGAATGACGAGGAAATTGCACGGGCAGATGAATTCTGTGAGGACTACAAAAAGTTCCTGGACAACGGCAAGACCGAGCGGGAAGCCACTGCCGAAGCCATTCGTCTGGCAGAGGAAAAAGGCTTTGTCCCTTATGATTCCACTGCATCCTATAAGCCCGGTGACAAAGTATATGTCAACAACCGCGGAAAATCTGTGATGCTGGCTGTGATTGGTGAAAAGGGAAGCCGTGAAGGTGTGCGGATTGCTGCTGCTCATATTGATTGTCCCCGCATCGATTTGAAGCCGGTGCCGCTGTATGAAACTACCGATTTCGCTATGCTCAAGACCCATTATTATGGCGGCATTAAAAAGTATCAGTGGACTGCTACCCCTCTGGCCATGCACGGCCGTATTATCCGCCGCGATGGTGAGAAAATTGATATCTGCATTGGTGAGAAGCCAGGCGACCCACAGTTTTGCATTACTGACCTGCTGCCCCACCTGTCTCAGGAACAGTCTGCCAAGACATTGGGCAAGGCCATTGAGGGTGAGGACCTGAATATTCTTTTTGGCAGCCGTCCCATCCGCTCCGAAAAGGGCGACAGCCTGTTCAAGCTCAATGTGATGAAGCTTCTCAACGAGAAGTATGGCATTGTGGAGCAGGATTTGATTACCGCTGAAATCGAGTTTGTGCCCGCCCACAAGGCTGTGGATGTAGGTCTGGATTGCAGCATGATTGGTGCTTATGGTCACGACGACCGTGTGTGCGCATATCCTGCCCTGCAGGCAGCGCTCAACTGCTGCGAGGTTCCGGAGCAGACTGTAATTACGGTGTTGACCGATAAGGAGGAAACCGGAAGCGATGGCAATACCGGACTGAATTCCTCTTATATGCGTTACTTTATCCATGCACTGGCCAAGCAGGACGGCGTAGATGGCCATGATGTGCTGTCCAAATCCACCTGCTTGTCCGCAGATGTGGCAGCTGCTTATGACCCCACTTATGCTTCCGCTTATGAGGCAAACAACACCTGCTATCTGAACAAAGGTGTTGGTGTTATCAAGTACACCGGTTCCCGCGGCAAAGGCGGCACCTCCGATGCTTCCGCTGAATTTATGGGACAGGTTCGCGATTTGCTGGATGATGCAGGTGTTTTGTGGCAGACCGGCGAATTGGGCCGCGTGGATTTGGGCGGCGGCGGAACCGTTGCCCAGTACATTGCCAACCTGAATGTAGACGTTGTGGATGTAGGAGTCCCGGTGCTCTCCATGCATGCTCCCTTTGAGGTAGTGGCAAAGCTGGATGTCTATATGGCATACAGAGCTTTCAAAGCTTTCTTTGACCAGAAAAAGTAATGGCTTCGATGTAAAATGAAAAACCCTCCGCAGAAAAATTTCTGCGGAGGGTTTTTTATAAAAGCTGCCCGTTTTGAGAGGTTTCCAAAGGGGCTGCCATGGTTTGTCTGGCTGCTGTCAAAATCAGGAGGATTTTTTGCTGTGGCCGCCGGAAACAACGCCCTTGGCAGCGTCCACAGTAACGGTGGTGCCGCTCTTCAGCAGGGAAGTAGCATATTCGGCGCCTACGATTACAGGCTTGTCCAGTGCCAATCCAACGATAGCAGCATGGGAGTTGATTCCCTCTTTTTCTGTAATAATCGCAGAAGCGCGGCGCATCTGAGGAAGAATGTCGTTGGTGGTATAGGGGATTACCAGAATATCGCCGTCACGGAATTCTGCCATGGCCTGCTCCTCATCTTTGCAGACACACAGGTTACCAGTAACAGTTCCCTTAGTAACTCCTACGCCGGACACCCGGACATCGCCAACCAGCTGTACTTTGAGCAGATTGGTCGTACCGGAAACGCCCAGAGGTACGCCGGTGGTGATAACCACGATATCGCCGTTATCCACCAGCCCAGCAGCGCTTGCTCTGCTTACTACATGGTCAAACAGCTCATCGGTGTTGGTTTTTTCGTCCACCATAATGGGAGTGACACCCCAGGAAAGATTCATTTGACGGCTGACTTTTGGGTCGGTAGTACCGCCAATAATGGGACATTCGGGGCGGAAACGGGAAATCATCCGGGCAGTACGTCCAGATTTGGAAACGGTAATAATTGCCCGGGCGCCAAGGTCATGGGCAGTCGTACAAGTTGCATGGGAAATAGCAGCTGTAACATTGGGCTGTTCCAAGGGGCCGCGTTTTTCAAAGCGGGATTTATAGTCAATGTCTTCTTCTGTCCGTACAGCAATGCGAATCATAGTTTTCAAGGCTTCAATGGGATAATCACCTGCAGCAGTTTCACCGGAAAGCATAATTGCACTGGTTCCATCATAAATTGCATTAGCGACGTCAGTGGATTCTGCACGGGTGGGACGGGGATTCTTCATCATAGAATCGAGCATTTGGGTAGCGGTGATGACTTGCTTGCCGGCCAGGTATGCCTTTTGGATGAGCTGTTTCTGAATAACAGGGATTTCTTCCAGTGGAATTTCCACACCCAAATCTCCGCGGGCCACCATAATCCCATCCGCTACATTGATGATTTCGTCAATGTTGTTGACACCATCGATATTTTCGATTTTTGCAATAATGCGGATATCGTGGTTGTTCAGGCTTTCCAGCAAGGCACGCATTTCCAGAATATCATCGGCGGTACGAGTGAAGGAAGCTGCGATAAAATCAAAATCTTCCTGAACTGCAAAGGCGATATCCTCCTTATCTTGCTCGCTGATAAACGGCAGGGAGAGCTGTACGCCCGGAACGTTAATGCCTTTTCTGGCAGAGACAGGGCCGCCGTTGATAACACGGCAGGTAATGTCAGTGTCAGTGCAGGATTCTACTTTTAATTCAATCAGGCCATCGTCAATCAAAATCCGGGAACCAATAGAAACATCATGGGGAAGACCAGCAAATGTAATAGAAGCAATTGTATCATTTCCCACTACATCTCGGGTAGTCAGGGTGAATTGGCTGCCAGCAGTCAGCATCACTTTGGGCTGTTCAAATTGTTTCAGACGGATTTCAGGACCTTTGGTATCCAGCAAAAGAGCGATTGGTAAATCCAGTTCTTCACGCAGAGCCTTTACCTTGTCGGCTCGTATTTTTTGCTCGGCATGGGTCTGATGAGAAAAATTCAGGCGCAGCACGTCCGCACCAGACTCCATGAGCTTGCGAAGGACATCCCCTTTATCGGTAGCAGGTCCCAGAGTACAAATGATTTTG
>DYBQ01000112.1 GCA_019418545.1 Clostridiales bacterium
GTTATGTACCTCACCGGTATTTCCAACATCCGCGATGTGCTGCTGTTCCCCCGTACTACCGGCAGCGCGGAGTTTTAAAAAATGGAATATCAGGAGAAGATACAGCGCCTGAAAGAGTCCCTGTCCGGTTTATTGGAGCGGGGGCTCTGCGCGGCGTTTTCCGGCGGTGTAGACAGTGCCGTCCTCCTGCAAACGGCGGAGGTTCTTCGACGGGAGCGAAAACTCCCGGAGGGGAGCCTCCGCGCGGTTTTGTTTGTGACCCGTTTGCACCCGCCGGCTGACGAGGAGGACGCCAAACAGCAGGCGGCTGCCATGGGGGTACCGCTGGAAATTGTGCGGGTGGACGAGTTTTCCGATTCGGAAATTTTGAAGAACCCGCCGGACCGGTGCTACCGGTGCAAAAAGCTGCTGTTTGAAAGCCTGCTTCGTTTTGCAGAGAAAAAGGGCCTGAAAGCGGCAGCAGACGGCACCAATTTCGACGATTTGTCGGAATACCGGCCGGGGCTGCGGGCTTTAAAAGAATTGGGCATCCACAGCCCGTTGGCAGAAGCCGGTTTGACCAAGGAGGAAGTGCGGCGGCTGGCAGCGGAATATGGGCTGCGGGTAAGCCATAAGCCTTCCAGCCCCTGCATGGCCACCCGTCTGCCCTATGGCGACAGGCTCACCCCTGAAAAGCTCCATCAGGCGGCAGCGGGGGAGGAGCTTTTGAAACAGCGGGGGTTCCCTGTCAACCGGGTGCGGATTCACGGAAACCTGGCGCGGGTGGAAATCCCGAAAGGGGAGTTCTCCCAATTTTTGGAGCAGGCAGAAGAAATCACGGCGGAGCTGAAAAAACTGGGAATCCTATATGTGACGCTGGATTTGCAGGGGTTCCGCTCCGGGAGTATGGATGAAGCGTTACCAATCTGAGTGCAGAAGGAGGAGCCGGTTTTGAAAACACAGGAATTGTTGGAAGGCGTCCGGGACGGTTCGGTTTCCATTGAGCAGGCCATGGAGCAGCTGAAAACGCTGCCCTATGAAAATTTGGGGTATGCCCGGCTGGATTATCATCGGGAGCTGCGAACCGGCTTTCCCGAAGTGATTTTTAGCCAGGGAAAGACGGTGGAGCACACGGCCGCCATTTTTGAAAAGCTCTATCAGCGCAGCGGGCTGGTGCTGGCAACCCGTGCCAGCCGGGAGCAGTATGAAGCGGTGCGGGAAAAAGTGCCTTCTGCTGTGTTTCACGAAGCGGCCCGAGCCATTACCGCCGGAATGAAGCCGGAAGAGGAGCGCACCGGACTGGTTGCCGTTTGTACCGGCGGCACGGCAGACATCCCCGTGGCGGAGGAAGCCGCCGTTACAGCGGAAATGTGCGGTGCAAAGGTGGAGCGGGTGTTTGATATCGGCGTTTCAGGCCTGCACCGGATGATTTCTGCCCTGCCGGAAATCCGGCGGGCCACGGCAATTGTGGCGGTTGCCGGCATGGAAGGGGCGCTGGCTTCGGTGCTGGCAGGACAGTTGGACCGTCCGGTGATTGCCGTCCCCACCAGCGTGGGGTATGGCGCCAATTTCGGCGGGCTGTCTGCACTGCTCACCATGATTAACTCCTGCGCCACCGGGATTGCCGTGGTGAATATTGACAACGGTTTTGGCGGAGGCTATATGGCAGCCCAGATTAACCGCCAGTCGGTAAAATGAAAGGATGGATTTCCATGGGAAAAACCGCATATTTTGAGTGTTATTCCGGTATCAGCGGCGATATGACCGTTGCCGCCTTGCTGGATTTGGGCGCAAACCCGGACAAGCTGCAAAAGGCTCTTTTGAGCCTGGGCTTGGACGGCTATTCCATTAAGATTGGCCGGGCCAATAAAAACGGGGTGGAAGCTGCTGATTTCGACGTAATATTGGAGCATCATCACGAAGAGGAACATCAGCACCACCATCACGGGGAAGAGCATTCCCATGACCATCATCATGACCATGACCATGCTCACGAGCATACCCACGAGCACGAACATGCACATCCCCATAGCCACGAGCATACTCATGGAGAAGGCCACGTACATCGGGGACTCACGGAAATCCTCCCCATGATTGACGGCGCAAAGGAGATTTCTCCTCGCGCCAAGGAAATGACCAAAAAGGTGTTTATGGTGCTTGCCAGGGCCGAGGGAAAGGTGCACGGGAAAGCGCCCGAAGAAGTCCATTTTCATGAGGTGGGCGCCGTGGATTCCATTGTGGACATTGTGGCGGCCTGTGTGTGCCTGGACGATTTGGGCATTGATACCATCATCCATTCCCCTGTGTTTGAGGGGAGCGGCTGGGTAAAATGCCAGCACGGCCTTATGCCGGTGCCGGCTCCGGCCACATTGGAGTTGGTGCGGGAAGCGAAAATCCCGCTGAAAATTACCGGCATACAGGGAGAAATGGTGACCCCCACCGGTGCGGCGATTTTGGCGGCCTTGGGCAGCAGGGAAGAGCTGCCGGACTGCTTTATGGTGGAAAAAATCGGCCTTGGCGCAGGCAAAAAGGACTTTGACCATGCCAATGTATTGCGGATTATGCTGATTGATTCGGGTAAAAAAAAACCGATGAACTAAAGGATAGCGTCTGTGTGCTGGAAACGAATATTGACGACTGCACCGGGGAACAGCTGGCCTATTGCCGGGAAGAGCTGATGCAGGGGGGAGCTTTGGACGTGTCATTTTTCCCGCTGTTTATGAAAAAAGGCCGGCCAGCCTATGGTTTAACGGTGCTGTGCAGAGAGGCTGACGAGGAAAAGCTGACAAAACTCATTTTTCGGGAAACCACAGCGGTGGGTTTGCGCAGAAGCGTACAGGAAAGGCGAGTGATGAAGCGCCGAATGGATATGGTTTTGACAGAATATGGCCCTGTAAAGGTAAAAATCTGCGAATATGGGGAGATTCGGAAAGCCTATGTGGAATATGAAAGCGCAGCACAGCTTGCCCGCAGCAGTGGAAAGGCTCTTGACGAGATATACAGAAAAGCGTATGAGAATATGCGTTGAACAGGTAAAAGTGCGAAATTTGCAAGAAATGCTTTTTTAACTTGCATTTTTTCTCCAAATATAGTAGAATCGTTTGTAGTTTACGGGCAATATGCATTATTAAGGAAATGGAGATGCTTCGAGTGGAATACCAGTCCATGAACAAAAACGAACTTACGGCCCTGCACCAGCAGCTGCAGGCAAAATATGATGAAATAAAGGCAATGGGCCTGAAGCTGAATATGGCCAGAGGAAAACCCGGAGTGGAGCAGCTGGAATTGTCCATGCCCATGCTGGATGTCCTCAGCTCTACTGCCAGTCTGACCGATTCCAACGGCGACGACTGCCGCAACTATGGTATGGCAGACGGCCTGCCCGAGATGCAGGCTTTGTTTGGACAGCTTTTGAACATGCCGGCAGAGCAGGTGATTGTGGGCGGCAACTCCAGCCTGAACATGATGTTTGATACCATTTCCTGCGCCATGACCCATGGCTTTAGCGGCTGCGAGCCTTGGAGCCGTCAGGGGAATGTAAAGTTTTTGTGCCCCGCCCCCGGTTATGACCGCCATTTTGCCATTACCCAGTATTTTGGAATTGAAATGGTGACCATTCCCCTTTTGGCCACCGGCCCCGACATGGATATGGTGGAAGAAATGGTGCAGAATGACGCCAGCATCAAGGGAATTTGGTGTGTGCCGAAGTATTCCAACCCCACCGGCATCACCTATTCCGACGAGACCGTGCGCCGCTTTGCTGCATTGAAGCCGGCTGCCAAGGACTTCCGCATTTTTTGGGATAATGCCTATTGTGTCCACGATTTGACCGACACGCCGGATAACCTGCTGGATTTATATGCCGAGTGCCTGAAGCTTGGCAGCGAAGAGCTTCCGATTATGTTTGCTTCCACCTCTAAAATCACCTTCCCCGGTGCAGGTGTGGCAGCCATGGCCGCCGGCCCCGAAACCATCCAGACCCTGCGGGAGCACTTCTCCTTCCAGACCATTGGTCCCGACAAGCTCAACCAGCTGCGCCATATCGCTTTCTTAAAGGATAAATATGGCGTCCGGGGACAAATGCTCCGCCATCGCCGGATTTTGGAGCCCAAGTTCCAAACCGTGCTCCGCAAGCTGGACAGTGCCCTGACCGGTACCGGTATTGCAAGCTGGACCAAGCCCAACGGTGGTTATTTTATCAGCGTGGATGTATTGCCCGGCTGTGCAAAGCGTGTGGTGCAACTGTGCAAAGAGGCAGGCGTCACCCTCACCGGTGCAGGCGCTACCTTCCCCTATGGCAAGGACCCGAAGGACAGCAATATCCGTGTAGCCCCTACCTATCCGCCGGTTTCTGAGCTGGAAACTGCCATGGATTTGTTCTGCCTGTGCGTACAGCTGGCAGCCTGTGAAAAGCTTTTGAGCGCATAATTTTTCTATATACACCTTATGGGCCGTGGGAGGCTTGTTTTCCCACGGCCCTTTTATTTTTGAAAATTCGACGGGATTTTTGGGGAGAATTCCAAAGAATGCAATTTTTTAAGCCCGTTTTCGTTGACTTTTGCGGTTTTATAGCCTATAATATTGTCTGTTACGCTTGTCTGTTTGCAAATTGACCGGAAAAGGGACATCGTTTTTTTTCAAGGCCTGCAAGGGCGGCGACTAAAGGGGCTGGGTGTCCCTGAAAAATTGGAGGATATGTGCATGAAGCGAGTACCCAAGGCAGTGTTTTTCATTGTCGCAATTCTCATCCTGTTCCTAACCTATACTTCGATTTATGGGCTGTATGGACAGAACGGCGACAATAAAATCACTTACATCAAAGGCGCGGGGGATATCCGTTGGGGTATCGATATCCGCGGCGGCGTGGAAGCAACGTTTGTCCCTGCAGACGGTGTGGACGCTACAGAACAACAGCTGAATTCGGTGGAAGAAACGATTAAGCTCCGTCTGCTCAACAACAATGTGACAGACTATGAGCTGTATACGGATACGGCTAACGACCGGATTATTATTCGTTTCCCCTGGAAGAGCGACGAAGAGGATTTTGACCCCGAAGCAGCCATTGAAGAACTGGCTGCTACGGCTAAGCTCACTTTCCGTGAGGGGATGGAGTATGAAACCCAGGAAATCGATGAAAACGGCGACCCCGTTTATAAAACTCCTTCTGGAACAACCGCTGAAAATGTGATTTTGGAAGGCGATGATGTGGTTTCCGCCGAAGCAAAATCCTATCAGGACGAAACAACCGGTAATGTGAAATATCTGGTTGAATTGAAATTCAGCGAGGAAGGTGCAGAGAAATTTGCAGAAGCCACTTCCGAGCTGGTAGGCCAAACTATTTCGGTGTGGATGGATGATGTGATGATTTCCTATCCTACCGTTGAGCAGGCCATTACCGATGGCGAATGCACCATTACCAGCGATTATTTCACGGCCGCTTCCGCTACGGAGCTGGCTAATAAAATCAATGCCGGTGCATTGCCGTTTACACTGGAAACCGACAGCTTTGGCTCTATCAGCCCCACTTTGGGCGCATCTTCCCTGAGTGCCATGACCATGGCAGGCGTGATTGCTTTTGCGCTGGTAGCTGTGTTTATGCTGATTATGTTCCGTCTGCCCGGATTTGTGGCAGTGATTGCCCTGCTGGGCCAGGTTGCTTTGTCTTTGGCTGCTGTGTCCGGCTATTTCCCCGCTTTCCAAAGCTTTACCATGACGCTTCCCGGTATTGCCGGTATTATCTTGTCCATTGGTATGGGCGTTGACGCAAACATTATTACAGCGACCCGCTTGAAGGAAGAGCTGTGGCTGGGCAAAACCCTGGACGGCGCCATAGAAAAGGGTAATGAAAGCAGCTTCTGGGCTATTTTTGACGGCAATATTACCGTTATTATTGTGGCCGTGATTTTGATGGCTGTGTTTGGACCCAGCAATATTTTGTCCATGTTGTTTGGCGCTTCCACCACAGGCTCCATTTATTCCTTTGGCTATACACTGCTCATTGGTGTAATTGGAAACTTTGTAATGGGTGTGACCGCTACCCGTCTGATGACCAAATCTCTGTCCCGGTTTAAGATATTCCGCAATAAGTGGCTGTTTGGAGGTGCTAAGGGATGAAGAAGTTTAACATCAAATTCTATCAGCACCGGAAAATTTACTTCGGGATTTCTCTGGGGCTTTTTGTAATCGGACTGCTGTTCAATCTGATTTTTGGCGCCGAACTGGACATTGATTTCCGCGGCGGCGCGTTGATACAGTATTCCTATACGGGAGAGGTTGACCAGGAAACGGTTGACCAGGCAGTGGAGGACGCCATTGGCCGTTCGGTGACTGTTACTTTGACAGACGGCATTGGAAATCAGGAGGGGAATACCCTTACGGTTTCCCTTTCCGGCAGCGACGGTATCTCTTTGGATGAGCAGAAGGCAATTGCTGCAAACTTGGCTGAAAAATATCCCGATTCTGAGTTTACTGTGATGCAGTCCAGCTCTGTTCCCCCGACCATGGGCGCCAAGTTCTTTGCAAAATGCTTGGTGGCCGTTGCACTGGCGGCTGTTTTGCTGGTGATTTATGTTGCACTGCGTTTCCGCAAAATTGGCGGTATGTCTGCTGGCGTGATGGCTGTGATTGCCCTGCTGCATGACGTATTGATGGTATATTTCACGTTTGTGATTTTTGGTTTCCCCATCGACGACAACTTTATTGCTGTGGTGCTTACCATTTTGGGTTACTCCCTGAACGATACCATTGTTGTGTATGACCGTGTCCGTGAAAACCGCCGGCTGCTTGGACCGAAGGTGAGCTATGAACAGCTGATGGATACCAGTATCAACCAGACCCTGACCCGTTCCATCAACACCTCTGTGTGTACCTTCCTGGCTGTGGCAGTGGTATTTATCGTGGGCAGCATTTATGGGTTGTCTTCTGTTACCACCTTTGCTCTGCCAATGATGATTGGTATTGTGACCGGCTGCTATTCTTCTGTGTGCTTGGCTGGCCCCATGTATGTTATGTGGCAGAACCACAAGCTGAAGAAAAAGGCTGCCGCAAAAGCAGAAGGCTAATTGAGAATATTTGAAAGCTGTTTTATAAAAATGGCCGTCCTTTTTGGGCGGCCATTTTTTTGCTCATAGCAGGCTGTAAACTTTGGGGGCTGTAAAAAAGAAGGAAAATTTTCGGAATTCGTTGTACTTGACAGGGAAAACGTGTATAATATGTACAATCTGTCTCTTATACA
>DYBQ01000113.1 GCA_019418545.1 Clostridiales bacterium
GAGGCTATGATTCCTGAACAGGACAAATATGTACAGGACAACTGGCAGCAGCTGGCAGACGCTCTGGATGCTGCGAAGAAAGTGATGGCAGACGGTGACGCAATGCAAGAAGACGTTGAGCCGGCAGCCGAAGCATTGCTGAACGCCATTTTGGCCCAGCGTTTCAAGGCAGACAAGTCGATTCTGGAGGATTTGGTAAACAAAGCAGAAGGAATGGATTTGAGCGGCTATACAGCAGAAAGCGCAGCAGTATTTACAGCAGCCTTCCAGAATGCGAAGGCAGTTCTGGCAGACGAAACTCTGAGCGAAGAGGACCAGGCAGTGGTGGACGAGGCTGTGGAAGAACTGGAAGCTGCCATTGAAAACCTGAGCACAAATGATGATGGCGATGCCACAAAGCCCGATGACGGCAAGGACGATGGAAACACCGACAACAGTACCTCTTCCGGCAGTTCGGACAAGGATGACAGTAGTAACAGCAGTGCAGACAAAGCTCCCACAACCGGAGACAATACGGTTATCTGGGTATGGGCAGCATCTGCAGCTGTTTCCCTGATGCTGGCCGCGCTGGTTATCAAACGGCGCAGAAAAGAAGATTTCTAATATCCAAAATAAATAAAAATCCCAACAAAAAACGACGGGCTGTATCTGGTGTACAGTCCGTCGTTTTTATGTCATAGATAAAATCTAGTCTCAGGAAGATGATTTTTTTCGTTCGCTCTTTCGGAGAGTATCTGAAGGAAGCTCATAGACATATTTTTGATAGGTCTTTGTAAAATATGATAAATTACGAAATCCGCTTTCGGCGGCACACTGGCTGATATTACATTTTCCCGATAACAAAAGATTTTTAGCGTTATTACAACGCAAAATATTTAAATATTCAATAATGGTATAGCCGGTAGTATCTTTAAAACTGTGGCACACATAATGTTTACTAAAGCCTATATGGTCGCAAATTTCTTCAATCGTAATATTATCTTTAAAATGTTTCATTAAATAAGAGATGATATGTTTTGCAATATTGTTTTTAGCAGTACTGCTGGATGACATATAAGGGGCTTCGGATATCTGATACTCTCGCGCCAGCAGCACCAAAAGAGAAAGGGTGAGGGATTGGACACTGGCACGATAAAAAGGTGCTTTAGTAGATAGTTCCTGCATGATATGTTTGAAGATGCCAATAACAGAATCATCTTGTATTAAAGACTGAAGAGTTAAATCTTCTACCGGAATAGAAAACTGGTCACAGAAAGTCTTGTGAGGAATTAAACACTGATAAACTACCCCCGGAGCTCTTTCTGGAATGGTGTGAAGAAGTCCAGCATTGATAACAATGATATTGTCTTTTTCGGCGGTTATAGGATGGTTATTGATATATACCGTGAGAGGGCCATGCTTTACCAAAAGCATTTCGATGTGCTCATGCCAATGCAGCGGCACACAAAGGCTGTTGTCTTCCACCAGATTTTCCGTATGATAAGAAATAGGGAAGGCAGGGTCAACGGAAGTAAAATTCTCATAACTTTTGTTAATCATATCCAGTCCCTTCCTCTTTGAAAAAAGCAATATAATGTTAAGATAATACAAGATTGTGCATTTACAGATTTATAGAAACAGTATATTATAATTTTATAAAATTATCAACGGTTATTGGGAAAATATGTGTTAATATGACACGTTTTTACAGCGAAAAGGAGTTGTATATAGTATTATGACAGGCAGAGAAAAATGGAAACGTTTTTTGTCGGGAGAAGATATGGGGACAATGGTATGTCCACTTTGTGATAAATGGGGAACGGATTTTCCATATCGATGGAGCCTTCCTTTTCCCGAGCCATTCCATGCAGAAGAAAATAACTATATGCTGTCCCAGCAATTGATGATGTCGGAGCATTTTGGTTGGGATTCATTATTTTATGCCAGTATAGAGTTTCATCCCTGCGACAAGAGCGCATGGCCTCAGGTGGCGCGGGAAGAACTGGATAAGCAGAGGGTTCGTATTACTACTACAATCGATACACCTTATGGGAAGCTGGAACAGATTGAAGAAGAAAACGAAAAAACCCGGATGCTGGTGCAGGACTTTTTGCAGGATGACAGTGATTTTCAAAAAATGCTTTGGTATGTTGAAAAGCAAATGGACTTTGATGAAGCGGATGCACTGGAGCAGGGAAAACGTGCCAGAGAAGCAGTGGGTGACCGTGGTATGCTGGGATTTTGGTTTGGTACCGCAGCGATTCTTGCCGACATCCAAGTGCTGTTTTATCATCTGAGTGACTATCCTGATGAGTTTGAAGCTTTGTGGGAAGCACGGAAACGGCTTTTTAAAAAACAGCTTGCTGTATACCGCAAAGCAGGATTTGATTTTATTTTTTATGTAATTCCTGGAACTGAATGGGTGTCTCCCGACTTTTTCCGGCAGTGGATGTATGACGAAATCCGGGAGAATATTTCCCAATGGCGGGAATGGGGAGGGTTTACACTGTGGCATACCTGTGGTCATGAAAAAGCATTTATGGAGCAGGGATTTTATAATGAACTGCTTCCTGACATTTTTGAAACCCTTTCGGAGCCGCCGGTTGGAAATCTTCCCTCTTTGAAATGGGGACGGGAACATTTAGACTCCCGCATTATTTCTAAGGGAAATATTTCGCTGGAAATTATGCTCAGCGGTACGCAGGAACAGGTTCGGGAGCAAGTCCGCCGGGTACTTCAGGAGACAAAGGGGTATCGTCATATTGTTGGACTTAGCGACAATATTCTGGATAATACCCCGGAAGGAAACCTGTTGGCATTGGTGGATGAGTGCAGGAAAGGCGGTGATAGCAAGCTGTAACGGAAGAAAACAGGCAACACTCTGATTTGGGGAAATCGGAAAGAAATTTTGAAAAAGGGAGGACTCAAAGTGAAAAAGGCAACCTCATTGTTATTGGCATTTTTGCTGGCATTTTCGGTGCTGCTTACCCCAATGGGCGTAATGGCACAGGACAACGGAATGTATCAGCTAATTGCGGGCGATTTAACCGTTGAGCTGAATGAAAAAGGCGAAATTACGGCTCTGCTCGACAAAGAAGGAAATGATTATGCAACGAAAGACCCGGTGTCCACTCTGATTAAATTGGTTGTGGCGCCGGAAGAAGGCGAGATGGAAGGCAAGGATGGCACGGAAGTGTATCCCAGCGAAATGAAAGTCAATGGGAATGTGCTTACTTTCCTGTTTGAAAACGGTGTAGAAGTGGACATTACCCAGACTGCTAAGGACAAATATACCAATCTGGAAGTGACACGTTTGGAGAAAAACGGTGTCGATGTGGAAATGCTCATTTGGGGTCCCATTACCACCAACATCATGGAGAATTTTGGCGAGACACTTGGTGTTATTTATAACGATAGTTTTTCGATTGGCTATCGGGGACTGAATGACAAAACCCAGATGACAGCTCCTTTTGAATATGTTGGCGAAACCATTAATGGGGAAACCCATTTGGATGTGGGCTATCCTCAGGACCGTTCCCGATTTACCGGACGTGTGTGGGATAAAAAGGCTAGTGCAGCCGTAACCACTTCATTTGGCGCTTATCTGATTGGTTTTACTTATGATTCTACTGTGGAGCGGGTACGCTGGTCCCAATATGGAGAGAAAAAGCTGCAGCGGGTACCGCCCCTCTCCGACCCCGAAGAAGCCTCAATCGTAGGCTCTACGATTGCGCTGTATGGCCGGGAAAAAGGGGAACAAGCCTCTATTCGCGATGCCATTTTGGACACCATTTCCGATATGGAATTGGCGGAAGGCCTGCCTCATCCCCTTTGCACTGATGGCGAGTGGCAGAAAACCTCTCCTCTTGCAAATCAGCCCTATTTTATCATTACAGATTTAAGTGCAACGGATTCGGCGCCTATGGCCAGTGCAGCGGAATATGCTTCCGCCGCTGGGCTGCGGTTTGTATATAAGGATACCTTCTATCAGTCCGATGGTGCCTATGAGTTTCCCGGCGGCTATGAAGCTATGAAAAAGGTTGTGGACACAGCAGCTGAAAAGGGAATCTTTGTAGGAACCCATACACTCAGTGCTTTTATGACGAATGGAGACCCCTATACTACTGGTGAAAAGGGAACTATGGCCGGCAGCCGTTCTGCCTATTTGGTGGAAGACGCCAAAGCGGGGGACACCGTCCTTCATGTGACTTCCGATTTCATGAATGGAAATGATTTTCAGCTTGCTACCAGCCGTTTCTCTGTTACCAATGCAGAAAAGCAGGAAGATGGCAGTTATCTGCTGACCATCAATGCAGGCCTCAAAACAGACTGCAAGGCAGGTGAGCCTCTTTGGGAGCTGTATCGCAACGGCTATGGAGGTATGATTGCAGGCCCCGACCAGACACTGGAAGTTGCTGGGAATATTGCCCGTTCTATGAATGAATCCGGCATGATGCAAATGTCCTTTGACGGTGCAGAAGCTGGCTGGGCTACCGGTTACAGCAACTATCACGTCAACCAGATGATTAACGGTATGTATCGTCAGCTCAACAAAGAGCAGCAGGATGGACTGATTAGCGATTCCAGCGGTTCCTATCCCAATGCATGGCATGTTTCTACCCGGGAAAACTGGGGCGAACCTTGGGGCCTTGGAATGAGAAACAGCATGATGGAATACCGTTATGACAATCAGGCTTATTTTGACCGCAACTTTATGCCCCGTATGCTGGGCTGGTTTATGTATGTAAACGGTCAGCCGACTATTGATATTGAATGGATGCTGGCAAAGACTGCCGGATTTGACGCAGGCTATGCCCTGAACACCAGCCTTTCCACCCTAAACGGAAACGGCAACACAGCAGATGTTATCGATGCGATTCGCGAGTGGGAAGAAGCCCGTCAGGCAAAAGCCTTTACGAAGGACCAGCAGGAGCGTATGCTGGATAAGCAATATGACTGGCATTTGGAGCCTACTGAAGAAGAGGGCAAGTGGAAGCTGTACTGTATTGATTATCAAGTAGACCCAATTTCCCATGCATATGACGGCTCTCCTTTGGAATATCGTGAGTTTAACCCCTATCATGCACAAACTATTTATATGGAGCTGCAGGCAACTAACGGTGTTGTCAGCAACCCTGTAATTCGTATGGATGACCATGTGGTATCCATTTCCGGCGACATTCCTCAGAATGCCTATCTGGTATATGATGGAAACGAAGCCAGATTGTTTGATAACCGCTGGAATGACCTCGGCACGCTTCCCGTAGAGGGCGAGGGCTTTGAGCTGCCTCAGGGCGAAAGCCATTTGACAATCGATTTTGAAGCAGAGAATAACTCCGTTACCCTGAAAGCACGGGTGCAGACTCAGAGCTATGCAGAAGATGTGTACTACGGAAATCCGGCAAAGGGTCCTTCCGAATATCCGATGGAAGATACCGGCTCCAATCCTGGCGATGAAGAGCGCCCGAACCAGCTTTTGAATAAGACAGTGGAAGCCTATAACTTTGAAACCGGAGAAAAACTGGATTTGGGTTTGCTGGACAGTGTGACTGACGGTGTGCGTGAGCGTGTAGATAGTACTTTTGCAGGACGGTTTGACCAGTATCAGTATTTGCAGATTGATATGGGCGCAGAAAAAAATATTGATACCATTCGCTATTATGGTGACCCCACTGGAGACTATCCTGGATACACCAATATGCCCCATAATGTGGTGATTGCAATTTCTACCACTCCCGATTTCGCGGAAGGCACCTATCGAATCATTTATAATACCGATAAGAATAATATCTGGGGCTTTGGCGCAGGAACTGACACCGGGGAAATCAATACACCGGAAGGAAAAATTTTCAATTTTGAGCCTACGGCAGCCCGTTATGTACGCTATTATCAGCGCGGTGCTACGCAGCTTTCCTCTCCCGGTTATATGGAAACCTGGATGGCACTATGTGAACTGGAAGCATATGCAGAGCTTGGAGCCGATGATGTGAAGGACTACATTATCAGCGACATTCAGACCTATGTAGGAAACGCTCCTAAGCTGCCTGAGAATGTTATGGTAACCTTTGGCGATGACCACACAGAAAAACTTCCTGTAGTTTGGGATGCCATTGATGAATCCCAGTATGCACAGCCGGGCCAGTTTACCATTATTGGTCATCTGGAAGGAGTAGAAGAAACGGTAGAAGCATTGGTAGTAGTAAGAAACCAGCCTGTAGCCATTTTGACAGCGCCGGTCTCTATTCCGGTAAATGCCAAATCCGCAATGGTTTCTCTGGGCGTACAGGGAATTGAATCCGCTTCGGATATTAGTCTGCGTGTTTATTGGGACAAGACCAAGCTGAGCTTCAGCCACTCTGGAGAAGGTATCCATGTGGCAATCCCCGGAGCAGAGCTTACCAATTTTAATGTTAATAATGAATCGGCTATTATTGATATGGATATTCACAGCGATACGCCTTTGACAGCAGAACAGCTGGCACATATTCTGGATTTGGAATTTGTACCTGCCGCACAGGGCGTGGGCGTTGTGGAAACGAAGGTAGCAGAATTCTCCATGAATGGAGAGACCGTTTCTGCTGAAAACCATAAAGTGCTGATTGCTGTTACAGAAGAAGCCTTGCTGTATGCTTTGACAGTCAACAATGGAAGTGGCAGCGGTGAATATGAAGAAGGCGAAGAGGTGACGGTAACCGCAGCTCCGGCAGAAGAAGGCAAACACTTTGCTGGCTGGACAGCAGAAGGCATCGAGCTTAGTGAAGAGCAGATGAAGTCGGAGACTATTACCTTTGCAATGCCTGCAAACGAAGTGGTTTTGACAGCAGAATATGAACTGATGCCGGTGGATTCCGACAAGAGACTGCTGCAAAAGACCTATGACTATGCGCTGACCTTGAGCACCGAAGGCGTAACGGACAGTGCAAAGGCCTACTTTGAAAAGGTACTGGCCGAGGCTAAGGCAGTTTTGAATAATGTGGCAGCCACTCAGGACGAAGTGAACACCGCATGGGATAACCTGCTTAACGGCATCTGGGGCTTAGGGCTTGTACAAGGCGACAAGACCATGCTGGAGCAGCTGATTGCAAAGGCAGAGGCTATGA
>DYBQ01000114.1:0-990 GCA_019418545.1 Clostridiales bacterium
TATCCAGTATGAGAAATCAATGTAAAATCCATGTGGTGCGCTTGTATATCAGTAGTATTATAAATAACATATTTTTGCTGAAACAGAATACCTGCGGAAGGAGGTTTGTTCCTTGACAGATTTTATCCATCAACAGACAAACATTGAAAAGAAGCAGAAGATTATGGCTTTCAGCGTAGTAGTTTCGATTTTTATGCCTTATTATATAACAGGTGTGGTGCTGGCAGCAGCAGGTATTTATGTACTGGCAGGCCGGGAGCGCAGAGCCTTTGCCCTGGCCGAGCCTTTTAGCCGGATGATTCTCACAGCTGTTTCGGCCTGGACATTGATTTCCCTGTTATATCAGAATTTCTATGGCGCCGGGATTTCCCTTTTGCTGGCCGCCGTGCTTTTCACCATGTTTTATCTGCGCTCGTTTATGACCCAGAGGCTATTTAACACCCTGATGGATGTGGCGTGCCTGTGCAGCCTGTCCACCACCATGGTGGCAATTGGGCAAATGGTCTATTATGAGGGCATTGGCTCTGTCCAGCGTGCCGAATCCCTGTGCTTTAACCCCAATTATTATGGGATGCTCATGGAGTTCGTGGCAATCATTGCCTTATACCGCGGGTTTGGAAACCCCAAGCACCGTGCTTTTTATGGCACCGTGCTGGTAAGCTGTATGATTGGTATTTATCTGTGCGCCAGCATTTCGGCGGCTGCGGCAGTGTGTGCCGGTGTGCTGCTGTTTTTCCTGCTGCGCGGCCGCTATAAATATTTTTGGGCCTTTGCAGCATTGGGTGTGCTGGCCGCCGTTGCCGCTTTAACGGTGCTGCCCATTATTTTCCCCCGTGCCGGAGACGCAGACCATTCCATGGACCAGCGCCTTTCCATTTGGACAACCGCATTTAAGGGAATCCAGCAGCATTTCCTTTTTGGACAGGGACCCATGACCTATGAAATGATTTATACCCAGTTCAGCGGATATGCTACCCATCATGCCCACAA
>DYBQ01000114.1:1000-2787 GCA_019418545.1 Clostridiales bacterium
ACTATGGCCTCGTGGGCGCAGGCATCATTGGCTTCTTTGCCGTCTATCAGCTCCGCCAGGTGCTCAGACGCATCCGCCATGGCATTGCTTCCTCCAGCGGTGTGTTGCTGCTGGTGCTAACTTTTGTAACAGTGGTGCACGGAATGACGGACGTAACGGTGCTGTGGATTCAGACAGGCGCCCTGTTCCTGCTGGTATATTCCTCCATTGGAATCCGCTCCGAGACGGCTGTCCCGGTGCTCGATTTCGAAAACGCACTGGCAGCCCGCCGCAGCCATGTGTAATCAAAAGGCAGGGTGTCCCCGCTTTTTATAAAAAATTACGGCTGATTCAAAATCCCCCGTCCCGGCTCCCCTTTTGGGAAAGGCTGGGCGGGGGATTTTTTCATGCCGGCTTTACCGGCGCAGATACAGCTGGTGGATGACGCGCTCCATGTCTTCTTCCGTTTGGATTTCGTTTACATGGTCTTCAATACCGCTGCGGATATCCGGGGAAAGTTCCCTGCTCATTCCGGGCTCGATAGCAGGCAGCCAGATGCCAAAATCACTTCCGGCCCCGGACTGGTTGAGACTCCCAAACATCAGGGGTCACCTCCTGTAACAGGACTTGCCGAAAAAATTCCGGCAGGAATATTGTGCCGGGCTGCAGCTGAAAAATAACAGAAAAGATTTGGAAAAACCTTGGGATTGCAGATTTTTTCTATAGTTGCAGGAAACCTTTGGAAGTGTTATACTGGACGAAGAAAAAATTTTTTAAAAAAAAGAGAAAAGCCTGCAATAAAATGGCCGCCTCATGCATTATATAGACGAAAGGATAAAAATCATGTTTTTCTTTTGTTTGACGTCAACACTGGAAAACCCCAAAAAGGACAAACCCCCGGTTCACGAACTGCGGGAACTTATCAGGCAGATTGGTTTGGGAGAAGAGGAAGCCCTTTCTTCCCTCTATGAGCAGACCAAAAGCGCCGTATACGGTTTTGCCCTTTCGATTGTAAAAAATCATGCAGATGCGGAAGAGATTATGCAGGATACGTTTCTGGCTGTTGATGCCAATGCGGCCCGCTATGAGCCTGTGGGAAGCCCCATGGCCTGGATTCTGACCATTACCCGGAACCTGGCTTATGGAAGGCTGCGCAGGGGAAAATGGGAAGCCGCAGTGGAAGAACTTCCCGAAGAAGCAGAAACGGCCGCGCCTACAGAGCAAACGGAAAACAGGATGGTGCTGGAGGCAGCATTGCAAATTCTTGGAGAGGAAGAGCGTCAAATCGTGATGCTCCATGCAATATCCGGCCTTCGCCATAAAGAGGTGGCAAAGATTTTAAACCTCACCCTGTCCGGTACCCTTTCCAAATATCACCGGGCGCTGGCAAAGCTTCGCAAGCAGTTAGGAGGGATGTTATAATGGCATATAGCAGGAAAGAAATCGAAAACCGGCTGTCAAAGGCCGTGCAGGAACAAACCCCCGATATCCTGCCTCAAATCCTCGCCGCACGAAAAACGGAGAGAGGAAAAGTGATTGACATGACGCAGGCTTTACAGAATCAAAAAAATAATAACAAAAAGAAGCATACCATCCGCAACCTGGCAATCGGAGCCGCCGCCGCGCTGGTGCTGGCAATTGGCGGATTTGCCGGATATCAATATCAGTTTGCCGTGGATACGGCTGTGAGCATTGATGTAAACCCCAGCATCGAGCTGGAAGTGAACCGGCAGGAAAAAGTCCTAAAAGCCAATGCACTTAATGAAGATGCCAAAACCCTTTTGGAAGGGATGGAGCTGGAAGGCACG
>DYBQ01000114.1:2797-7040 GCA_019418545.1 Clostridiales bacterium
CCGTGAACGCCGTGATTGGCTCCATGGTACAAAACGGATATTTGACCGCCGACGCCAATTCCATTTTGCTGACGGTGGATAATGACGATGAAGCCCGCCGGGAGGCCCTGCAAAAAGAGCTGACCGAAGGGGTGAACAACAGCCTGGAGCAGCTTTCCCTCAGCGGCACGGTGTTCAGCCAGTCCCTCAAGGGGAATGATGAGCTAAAAGCCCTTGCCGCCCAATATGGGATTTCCGAAGGCAAGGCCCGCTGGATTCAAATGCTGACCCAAGCGGACTCTTCCCTGAAAGCCGATGTTTTGGCAGAGCTGTCCATTAACGATTTGGCATTGCTGGCCGAAGCAAGAAACCTGAGCGGGGACTATCTTGGCACCGCTGACGAAACCGGTTATATTGGCACCGAAAAGGCCAAAGAAATCGCCATCGAAAAGGCAGGCGGCGGAGAGGTCGTTTCGCTGGAGATGGATATTGAAAACGGCCGGATGGTTTATGAAGGCGAACTGGTAAAAGACAGCGTGGAATATGACTTTGACATTGACGCGCTGGATGGGACTGTTATCAAGTGGGAAAAGGACGGATATGACGGCAGCAGCACCGCTCCAAGCAGCCTGATTAGTAAGGAAAAGGCCAAGGAAATCGTATTGAACAAGATTCCCGGCGCAAGCATTACAAAGCTGGAGCTTGACGAAGAAGACGGCATTTGGCTCTATGAAGGCAAGGCAAAGCTGGGAGAAACCGTATATGAGTTTGAAATTAAGGCCGATGACGGCTCTATTATGGAATGGAAGAGCGAAAGCAAAAATGGCACAGCTTCCTCCTCCTCTTCTGCCTCTTCCTCCTCGTCCTCTTCTGGTGGGACGGCTTCCAGTTCTTCCTCCTCTTCCGCAATTACAAAAGAGCAGGCCAAATCACTGGTTTTGAAAAAAATCCCCGGCGCTACCATTGTCGAGCTGTCGGTGGATTATGATGACGGCCGCAAGGTTTATGAGGGCGAAGCCTATTTGAACACCTCCGAATATGAGTTTGAAATCGATGCAGCTACCGGAAACTTTATAAAGTGGAAAGAAGAAAAGCACGAAAACACCAGCAATGCAAGCTCTCTCATTTCGGCAGAAAAGGCAAAGTCCATTGTGCTGGCAAAGGTTCCCGGCGCAACCATAACGGATTTGGAGCTGGATGAAGATGATGGCGGCTATTATTATGAAGGCGAAGCCAGAAAAGGCTCTTCGGAATATGAGTTTGTTATCAATGCAGTCAATGGCTCCATTGTGGAATGGGAAGAAGATAGCGAAGACTAAATTCTCAATAAGCCTATGCAAGGGACAGCAGGTATCTGCTGTCCCTTTGGTTTCCCCGCTGTGCCATTTGTCCGGGAAGAATTATTTTCTGTGATTTCTGCTGAAAAAAGTGGGTTTTCTTTGTCTTTTGTGAAAAACTGCCTGAATAATTGCTAAATTAAGAAAAAAACCGTCAAAAAAATGCATTGGAGTTCAAAGAATTTTTTGCAATTTTAAAGGGAATCGGGTATAATAGGAAACAATATCATGTGTTGTGTAAATTCCGCTGGAAGCGGTGTGAAGACAAGTGTAAAAAGCAGGAGGGTTTACTTTGAGTCAGCAGGATTTTGTGATTATCACAGATGTTACCACCGATTTTACCCCCGAGATGGCTGCAAAGCTGGGCGTTGACATTATCCCCATGGAGTTTATGATTGATGGGGTAAGCTATTTCCACTATCCCGATGAGCGGGAAATGTCCATGAAGGCCTTTTATGAGCAGATTAAGGCCGGGAAAATGCCCACAACAACACAAATTAACCAAACCGTTTATCAAAAGCGTTTTGCCCCGATTTTACAGGAAGGCAAGGATATTTTGTATATCTGCTTTTCTTCCGGCCTGAGCAGCACCTGGCAGAGCTCCTGTCTGGCTGCCCGGGAACTAGAAGAGGAATTCCCCGGACGGCGTGTGTGCAGCGTGGATTCCCGCTGTGCCAGCGCAGGCGAAGGGCTGCTGGTCATGCATGCTGTGCGGATGAAGGAACAGGGCGCCTCCATGGACGAGATTATCAAGTGGATTGAGGAAAACCGGGACAGGGTTTGCCATTGGGTGCTGGTGGATGACTTGAAGCATTTGCACCGTGGCGGCCGTCTGCCTGCCGTGGCTGCCGTGGCAGGCATTGCGCTGGGAATTAAGCCGGTTATCCATGTAACGGAGGAAGGAAAGCTGGAAGCCATTGGCAAGGTTCGCGGCCGGAAAAAAGGCGTGGACTGGCTTTTGGGAAAAATTGCGGAAACCTGCCCCAATCCCCGGGAGAGCATTATGTGGGTGGTCCACACGGACTGCGAGCATGAGGCAAAGGATTTTTGCAAAACCATCAAGTCCACATACCATCCCAAAGAGCTGTACCTTTCCGAAATCGGTCCGATTATTGGCGCACACACCGGCCCAAATGTGCTGGCGGTGGTATTTTTGGGAACGCATAAATAATAAAAAGGGTAGGAGATTCAATCATGCCATTGCTGTTTGAAAAAGAAAGCAAAATTGTTTGTATTGGCGATTCTGTTACCGACTTTGGGCGTGCCTGCCCCTATGGAGAGGGTTTGTCGGATGGAATTGGAAAAAGCTATGTGGGGATTGTGGACGGGATGATTAAGGCCGTGACCCCCTGGCGCCATCTGCGGATTATCAACATGGGTATCGATGGGAATACCGTCCGGGATTTGGCGGCTCGCTGGAAAACAGACGTGCTGGATTTGCATCCCGATTATGTGACGGTGCTCATTGGCATTAACGACGTTTGGCGCCAGTTTGACTGCCCGGAGATGACAGAAGACCATGTTTATCCCATGGAGTATGAAGAAACCCTTTCCCGGCTCATTCGGCAAACGCTGTCGCAGGTGAGCGGGATGGTGCTGATGACGCCCTATATGCTGGAGAATAACCGGGCAGATGCCATGCGGGCTCGGATGGATGAATATGGCGCCATTGTAAAAAAGCTGGCAGAGCGCTATGGCCTGCCCTGTGTGGATTTGCAGAAAGCCTTTGATGAATATCTGGAGGAGTATCACTCCGCTTCCATCAATTGGGACAGGATTCATCCGAACATAACCGGCCACTGCATCATTGCCCGGGCCTTGCTCAACGGAATCGGATTCCAGTGGGATTCGGAAGAATAACACACATATAAAAAAGCCACCTGACAGACTGCATCTGCCGGGTGGCTTTTTGGTTGACAGAAGGAAGCGGGTAGGGTATACTCACCATATAAGGTTAGAATACGCTAACAAATAGGTTGAAAGGAGAGAAAAGAATGGAAGGAATCTATGCAGCGGCAATGGGCACCCTGCTGCCTTTTTTAATGACGACCCTGGGAGCGGCCATGGTGTTTTTCTTTCGGAAGGAAGTGGGGACTGGTATCCAGCGAATCTTTTTGGGGTTTGCGGCCGGTGTTATGATAGCAGCGTCCATGTGGGGATTGTTGTCCCCGGCCATTGAAGAAGCAGAAGCTGCCGGGCAGCCGGGGTGGATACCGGCGGCAGGCGGCTTTGCCCTTGGCGTGCTGTTTTTAATGGCAATGGATGTGATATTGCCCCATCTGCATCCGGGGTTTCAGGAGCCGGAGGGGATGAGCAGCTCCATGCGGCGCAGCACGCTGATGATGCTGGCCGTTACCCTGCACAATATCCCGGAAGGCATGGCGGTGGGGCTTGCCTTTGCCCTGGCGGTGCAGCATGGGGGTGAAGGAAGCTTAACCATGGCCTCGGCATTGGCCTTGTCGGTGGGCATTGGAATTCAGAATTTCCCAGAAGGGGCGGCAATTTCCCTGCCGCTGCGCCGGGAAGGGCTTTCGGTGGGGAAATCCTTTTTGTATGGAAGCCTGTCGGGCATTGTGGAGCCAATTTTCGGCATTTTGGTGGTGCTGGCAGCGGGAAGCATCCAGCCGCTGATGCCGTGGCTGCTCAGCTTTGCAGCAGGGGCCATGATGTATGTGGTCGTGGAAGAGCTGATTCCCGAAGCCCATTTGGGAGAGCACTCCAACGGTGGAACCATTAGTGTGATGGTTGGATTTTTGCTGATGATGGTGCTGGATATTGCCCTGGGATGAGAAAAACAGAAACAAACAAAAACCTCCCGGTTTTGAAAGCCGGGAGGCTTTTTTTATAGTTTAGCGGCTAAATTCTGCCAGCTCCAGGGTGGGGTTGTGCTCTTCTGCCCAGCGGATGCTCCATTCGTTGGCAAACAA
>DYBQ01000115.1:0-2582 GCA_019418545.1 Clostridiales bacterium
TTCCCCTCCCATCGGCGGCCATAATGCCAATCCTTGAGTTTTTCGAGCACCCTTGGGGGCAAAAGCCCCACAATAAGAGGCTTGCACACATAGGGAAGCCCGCCGGTGCGAGGACTTTGAGCTTCTCAGCCGGATGTATGCCGCAGGAAGCAGGGGGTACAATATCCAGGAAGCCCTTTATGCCTATCGGGAGGACGCGGCAGCAGTCAAAAGGCGGAAATACCGCCATCGGATGGAGGAAGCGGCGGTAAAATACCTTTCGTTTCAAAAACTGGGGCTGCTGCCCGGCGGGCTTCCCTATGTGTGCAAGCCTCTTATTGTGGGGCTTTTGCCCCAAAGGGTGCTCGAAAAACTCAAGGATTGGCATTATGGCCGCCGATGGGAGGGGAAACAATGAAGGCGGGATGGGAAGAGTGGATGCAGTATCTCAGCTTTTTGTGGGAGCTGCTGAAACGGGACGTAAAAAAGAAATATTATAAATCGGTGCTGGGGGTTTTGTGGACGCTTTTGAACCCGCTTTTGATGATGCTGGTGATGACGATTATTTTTTCCACCCTGTTCCGGCGCTCCATCGAGCATTATCCGGTGTACTATATGTGCGCCTACATCCTTCTCAATTTTAATTCCACCGCCACCACCCAGTCCCTCAGCTGTATGGCGGCAAACAGCGGGCTTTTGCGGAAAATCCGCGTGCCGTCCTATATGTTCTGTTTGGCGGCTGTGGGGGTCAACGCCCTCACGCTGCTGCTTTCCCTCATCCCGCTGCTGCTGGTGGCGGCAGTGTCGGGCGTGCCCTTTAGCCCCTATCTTTTTTTGCTGCCTGCGCCGCTTTTGTATACGCTGGTTTTTACTACGGGGCTTTCTTTGATTCTCAGTGTGGTGGGGGTGTTTTTCCGGGACATGGCCTATTTATATGGGATTCTCACTACCGTGTGGATGTATTTTACCCCCATGTTTTATCCCATGTCCATTATCCCCCGGCAGTTTCGATTTTTGTGGGATTTAAACCCCCTCAGCCATTTTACGGCCATTATGCGGGATTTGGTGTTATACCGCGCCATGCCCCCGGAGCGGACCCTGCTGATTGCCACCTGCTACAGCCTGCTCACCCTGCTGACAGGCATCCATGTTTTCCGAAAATATCGGGAGTCGCTGTATCTGCATTTATAAGTGTGAAAGGAGGGAAAAAAGTGGAGCCGCTGGTTTGCGCAGAGGATGTGTCCATGATGTTCCGGCTCAGCCGGGGCGGGGAAACCCGCATAAAGGAATATTTGCTCAGCGCAGTGCGCAAGCGGCTTTCCTTTGAGGAATTCTGGGCGCTGCGGCACGTCTCCTTTCAGCTGGAGCGGGGGGATTCCATGGGGCTTATTGGGCAAAACGGCTCGGGAAAGTCCACCCTCCTAAAGCTGGTTGCCGGGATTATGCGGCCGACCCAGGGGAAAATCCGGGTTGCAGGGAGCATTGCGCCGCTGATTGAAATTAACGGCGGGTTTGACAGGACCCTGACAGCGAGGGAAAACATTTTCCTTGCCGGGGCCATGCACGGCCACACCCGCAAATTTATGGAAAGCCGGTTTGACGAAATCGTGGACTTTGCAGAGCTTTGGCAGTTTGTAGACGTACCGGTGGCCAGCTATTCCTCGGGGATGCTGTCCCGGCTGGGCTTTGCCATTGCCACCCTTTCCAACGCAGATTTGCTCATTGCCGACGAGGTGCTGGCGGTGGGGGACGCCCGGTTTCGGAAAAAATGCCAGGAAAAAATGCAGGCCATCCGGGAGCAGGGCACGGCCATTTTGTTCGTCTCCCATTCTGCCGCCCAGGTGCAGCAGGTGTGCAGGCAGGCTTTGTGGCTGGAAAAGGGGTGTGTCAAAATGATTGGGAGCGCACAGGAGGTGTGCAGGGAATATGAAAAAAGCTGACAGGGAAAAAAAGCTGCTCATGTGCGCCTCCCGCTCCTCCCATCTTACCGGGTTTCACACGCCATGGCTCCAGTGGTTTTCGGAAAACGGCTGGCAGGTATTCACAGCCGCCCAAGGGGAGGGGACACCGTGGGGGGAGCATTTTCCGCTTCCCTTTGAAAAGCATCTAACTTCCCTAAAAAACCTTGGGAGCCTTTGGAAGCTTACAAAATTTATCCGGCGGGAAAAATTTCGCCTGATTGTGAGCCATGCAAGCCTTGCCTCCTTCCTCACCCGGCTGGCGGTGGTGTTTTCCGGCGACAGGCAGGCAAGGCTGGTGCAGGTGTGTCACGGCTACCTTTTCCGGGATGACGGCACGATAAAAAGCCGGCTCTATCTTTTTTGCGAGTCCCTTTTTTCCGGGCGCACCGCCTGCCTGCTGGTTATGAATGACGAGGATGAAGCCATTGCCCGGAAATATGCCCTTTGCCAAAAAATCGTCCGCATCAGCAGCATGGGGATTTGCCCGCTTCCTTCCCCGCCAAAAAGCCGGGAGGTGCTTCGCCGGGAATTGGGCATGGATGAAAATGCCGTGTGCTTTTTGGCGGTAGGGGAGTTTTCCCCCAGGAAAAACCAGGAGCGGCTGATTTTGGCGTTTGAAAAGGTGGAGGAAAGGTTTCCAAA
>DYBQ01000115.1:2592-6986 GCA_019418545.1 Clostridiales bacterium
TTGCCGGGGAGGGCGTACTTTTAGAAAAGTGCCGCCAGCTTGCCGGAAAGGGAAAAGCTGCGGGGCAAATTGTCTTTTTGGGGCACCGAAAGGACATCCGCCATTTGCTTCCCGCCTTTGATGTGCTGCTCACAGCCAGCAAGTCGGAGGGGATGCCCTTCTGTGTGCTGGAAGCCCTGGAAGCCGGGCTTCCGATAATTGCTTCCCGCATCAAAGGCCACCGGGAGCTGGTGCGGCATGGGGAAAACGGGCTTTTGTTTTCCCTGCATGATGTTTCTGAACCGGCAAAATCCATGGAGGAATGGCTTCTTTCTCCCAAAAGCCGGTGGAAAAAGCGGGATATTTCGGCCTATCAAATTGGCGCCGTGATGAAGCCGGTGCTCTGCTGCTATTTGGGAAAGGATGGGGAAAAACATGAGGATGCTTTGGGTTAGAGCCTTTAAAAAGCTGACGCTGTTTTTGTGTGCGGCGCTGTGCCTCACCCTTTCTGCCAATTCCCTTCCCTATGGGATGACCGGCCTTGCCCTGACGGAAACCTCTTTGATGCTGGAGCCGGAGGAAAGCGTGCAGCTAACGCCCTATGCCCTTCCCGAAGGAACGGCGCTTCCCCAACTGACCTATGCATCCTCGGATGAAAGTGTGGTGCGGGTACAGCCCAGCGGCACGATAACCGGTGTGGACGGCGGCACGGCTGTGATTACGGCTTCCACTTCCGGCGGGGAATTTACTGCCCGGTGTACGGTGGTGGTAACGCCCCGGGAAAGCAGCCAAAACAGCGGATGGATTTTGCTGGCAGAGGGGAGCGTGGTGGTGATTTTGGCAATTGCGTTTGCCATAGCCTACCGGCGGTTCCTTCGCAAAAAAAATCGGGAGGAGATGGAAAACCCGTGAGAGAAAAAAGCCGTCAGGCCGCCATAAAGGTGCTGGAAAGGCTATATCCGGGGATTTATCGCACACAGCCGCCCGAAAAGCTTTTGCACCGTTTGGAAAGCTATCCCATTGTCTCCTTTGATTTGTTAGATACCCTTATTTTGCGCCGGGGGCAAAAGCCCAGGGATGTGTTCACCCTGGTGGGGAAGAGCCTTCGATATGGGGAATTTCGCCCCATGCGCGTCCGGGCAGAGCAGCTTGCCCGGGAAGAAGCGTTTGTTCAAACCGGCTGCCGGGAAGTGACCCTGGAAGAAATCTATCGCCATTTGCCCCTGCCTTCCCGCATTTTGCCAGAGGATGCCATGAAAGCCGAGATGCAGGCAGAGCGGGAATGCTGTTTTGCAGACCCCTTTTTCCTTGGGGTGTGGCGGGAGCTTTGCCGGAAAGGGAAAACGCTTGTGGTAACAACGGACATGTATCTGCCCGGCAGCTTTTTGCAGGAGCTGATGAAGGGCTGCGGATATTCGGAGCCAGACTATCTGTTTGTTTCGGGGGAACACAGGCTTTCCAAATGGCAGGGGGATTTGTTCCCGCTGATAAAGGCGCGCCTTGGCAGCCCGGAAGCCCTCGTCCACATTGGGGACACGCTGGTTTCCGATGTGCTAAGGCCCCAAAAATATGGAATCAAAGGGCTGTATGCGCCCCGCCGCCGGGCGGCGGTACAGGTAAAACAAAAACGATGACCATGGAGGATGATAAAATGGAAGAAGTGAAGCTGTCAATTATCGTTCCGCTGTATAACACGGAAAAGTATATCCGCCGCTGCCTGGAAAGCATCCAGGCACAAACCCTGCGGGAGCTGGAAATTTTGGTGGTAGACGACGGCTCCACCGACAGCTCCCCGGCCATTGTAGACGAGCTTGCCCGGAAGGATAAGCGGATTCACAGGTTTCGCCATGAGGAAAACCGCGGGCTGTTCCATGCAAGGCTTACAGGCGTTGAAAAAGCCAGAGGGAAGTATATCGGCTTTGTGGACAGCGACGACTATGTTTCCCGGGACTATTTCCGGGAGCTTTTTTGCCGGGCAGAAGAAGCCGGGGCGGATGTAGTGGTGGGAAAGCTGGTGCAGGAGGATGAAAAAGGCTACCGCTACATTCACAACACCTATCACAGCTATGACTTTTCCCTGCCGGAGGGCATGACCCCCTGGGAAGGCTATTGGGAGCAGGAGGGAAGATGCTTTGCCTGGCATACGGTGTGGAACAAGCTGTATACCCAAAAGCTGTGGCAGCAGGCGCTGCCGGTTTTGCGGGAGCAGACAAGGCACCTAATTATGACGGAGGATTTTGTGTTTTCTTCTGTGCTGTTCCACTATGTCCGAAAACTTTCGTCGGTGGAATATGGCTGCTATTTCTATTTCCAGCACAGCGGCGCGTCCACCAGCCTCAAAGGGAACATGGAAAAATATCGCCGGAACCTTTTGGATTTGGGTACTGCCTTCCGGTTTGTCCATGGTTTTTTGCAGTCTTTAAAGGGCAGCGAAAAGGCGGAAGAAAAATTTTTTAGATGGCGCAGGCTATATGCCTTTTTCTGGTATCAAAACGTCCGCCGCTCCGGGCTGGGCGAAAGGGAGCAAAAGGAGCTGCTTTCCCTTTTGTGCCGGGAGCTGGAGCAGGAGGAAAGCCATATCCACGAGCCGTTTCCCAATGCCGACTGGTTTTATCGCATTACCACCCCCTTTGACAGCCGCTATCTGCAGCTGGTGGAGTCCATCACCGCGCCGGAAATCGGCTGTGTCAGCTTTGATATATTCGACACGGCAGGCCTGCGGCCTTTCTATCGGCCAACGGATTTGTTTCGGCTGATGGACGAGGAATTTTCCCGCTTGGTGCCCGAAGAAAACCGCCGCTTTTCAAGCCTGCGGGTGCTGGCAGAGGCAGAGCTTCGCCGGGAAGAATTATATGCGCCCAAAGCATCCAGAGAGGAAGTGACCCTCAAGGAAATCTACCGGTATTTCCAGCACTATACCGCCCTGTCCCAGGGGACCATAAAACGGCTGATGGAAATGGAGAGCCAGCTGGAAATTGCCTTTTGCAGCCCCAGGCGGAGCGTTCGAAACCTGTATAACATTGCAAAAGCCTGCGGGAAAAAGATTGCCTTTACCACCGACATGTATTTGAGCCGGGAGACCATTACCGCGATTTTGAAAAAATCCGGCTATGACACCTGGGACTATCTGCTGATTTCCTGTGAGGAAGGGAAAACCAAACGGACAGGCACGCTCTTTTCCCTGCTGCAGGAGCAAACGGGCCTTGCCCCCAGCAGGATTTTCCACATTGGGGATAACTGGAGCTCTGATGTAGAGGGGGCGCGCAAGCAGAAAATGGGCGCGGCATTTTACCCTTCTGCCACCGACTGCCTGCAATATAATATCTCCGACATCAAAACCACCCACTCCTGCTGCCCCTACACCGAGCCTTCCGGCAGCATGATAAACTGGGAAAAGGCGCTGGAATATCTGGGAACCCGCACTGCTTTGGCAGTGGCCGCCCAAAAGCTCTATGACATGCCCTTTGTCAGCTTTCACGAGTGGTCCGAGATGAACGGGGACCCCCGCTTTTTGGGCTATTATGCGGTGGGGATGCATCTGTTGTCGCTGGTCAAGTGGCTGGCAGAGGACAGCCGGGAAAAAGGCTATGACACCCTGGCATTTATCGCCCGGGACGGATATTTGCCCATGCTGGCCTATGAATATCTGCGCCCCTTCTATCCGGGCGGGCCTGCGCCTGTTTATCTCTACACTTCGCGAAAGGCGGCCATGGCGGTAAGCGTCCGCAGTGCCGAAGATTTGTATGCGCTGGGGCAAAGCCTGAACCTGAACGCCTGCACGCCAAGGCAGTTTGCCAATATGATTTCCCCGCTTCTCCGGGACTTTGACAGCAGCTGGTATGAGGAAAAGGGGATTTCCATGGATTTCCCCTTTGGGGACTACCGTCAGTTCTGCCGGTTTGTGCGCCTGCTGGTGGGCAAGCACTATGACTCCAAAGCGGCGGATGGGTACCGGCAGGCTGTGGCCAAATATGCAGCGTCCCATTTGCGGGGGAAGTCGGCTGTCTATGATATTGGCTATAGCGGACGGACCCAGGAGCTTTTGACGCAGCTGATGGGCGCGCCTATAGACGGGTATTATATCCACGAAAACGACGACGCCTGCCAGCAGCGGCAGCAGCGCAGTGGGTTCCGGGTGTTTTGCTTATATCCCTACACGCCGTCCATTACCGGGGTGGCCCGGGAGCTGCTTTTTTCGGAATATGGCCCTTCCTGCATCGGATATCATGTTTTGTCCGGGGAAGCCTCTCCCTGCTTTGAGCCTATGGAAAAGGACTATGCCCCCTATTGGCTGCTGGAAGAAATCCAGCGCAGCGCCCTTGCTTTTGTGGCGGATTTCTGCGCGGCTTTTGGGGAATATCTGCCGGAAATGGCCATGCGCCCCATGGACGTGTCCTATCCTTATGAATATTTCC
>DYBQ01000116.1:0-3875 GCA_019418545.1 Clostridiales bacterium
TAAGAATGGTTTGGCCGCCCCGATTGATTTCCTCAAACAATTTTAACAGGCTGTCAGCGGAGCGGGAATCCAATGCGCCAGTAGGTTCGTCAGCCAAAATCAGCTGCGGCTCCGTAATCAGTGCCCGAGCTACTGCGGCACGCTGCTTTTGCCCGCCGGAGACCTCATAGGGGAATTTTTTCAAAATGGATGTAATCTCAAGCCTTGCAGCAATAGGAGCCAGGCGCTGCTGCATTTCGGGATATTTTTTCCCGGAAAGCACTAGCGGCAAAAAGATATTGTCCTGAATGGAGAAGGTATCCAACAAGTTAAAATCCTGAAACACAAACCCCAGATTGTCCCGGCGGAAAGCCGCCAATTCCTTTTCCCGGATGGAAAGGATATTTTTCCCTGCCAGCAGCACTTCGCCGCTGGTAGGCCGGTCCAATGTTGCCAGGATGTTGAGCAGCGTGGTTTTTCCGCTGCCGGATTCACCCATAATGGCCACAAACTCCCCCTGCTCCACCGAAAAATTTACATCGGCAAGTGCCTGCACATGGCTGCCGCCGAACCGGGTGGTATATACCTTTTTCAAATGGTTAACTTCCAGAATAGACATGAAAAAGACCTCCTTTGTTTCGTCACAGCCAGTATAACAAAACCGGGAAACGTGTGCCATTTTTCTGGCTTACATTTCCCGGCCAAATCTTACTGAATTGTAAGGGGAGCCTGGCATCCGTTTTTATCCCTGCCCTTACGGCTGCCGCATCCCATCCTTTTTAGAGAAAAAGCTCATTTTCCTTATGTCCGCCGCAAGCCTTTTCCAAACGGCCAATAAGTGCAGAAAGCATTTCTTTTTTCAGTCCACGGGCATGATGGGGGCACAGGCTGACACACCGCATACAGCCGAAACATTTTTGCGAATCTGTTTTAAAGGGTTCTTCCCGGGGAATCGCCCCCACCGGGCAATTCTGTGCACACAGGCCGCAGCGGACACAATTTTCTCCGGCTGCCGGCTGCAAAACCGACGGGGATACTGCACGATAGGGCCGGTTGCCCGGAACCTGCACATCCTCCGACAAACGCCCCTGCTCCATGGCCTCACGAATCTGTTTTCCAAAGGCTTCCAGCTGTTTTTCATCCGCTTCGTCCGGCCTTCCGGCGGCAAACTGATGCATAATGGAATGTTCTGCTATCGCTGCCACTGCCGCTGTACACCGGAACCCTGCCTCTGTCAGCAAATCCTTTAATTCAATCAGGGTATCTTCATAAGCCCTGTTGCCATACACCGCCACCAACACAGCGGCAGCGCCATTTCCTGTGAGCTTTTGAAGGCGCTGTGCTTCCGGCTGAGGAACCCGTCCGCTATAGGCAGGCGCGGTGAAAATACAGACATCCTCTTTCCCCGGCACTGGATAGTTTTCTTCCATCCGGCTCAAATCAACCATTATTTTTTCGCAGTCCCAGCCACGGCTCAAACTCTCCGATACTTTCCGGCATCCTCCGGTGGGACTGAAACAAAATTCATACAGCTTCATACTTCTCATAGCCTCCTATCCTGTTTTCACAGGAAAAGACGGCACTGCCTTTCTGCAAGGCGCGCCGTCCTTTCCTTTTCATTCATCAAGCTTTTGCAGCTTCCCGCAGTGCCTGTGCCAGCTGGTCGGGACAGGATGTGGGCTTAAAACCGCAGCGAATTCCTTCACACCGGGCAATCACATCTTCCACCTTCATGCCCTTTACCAGCGCACTGATGCCCTTGGTATTGCCATTGCATCCGCCAACAAATTTTACATCATTCACAATCCCGTTTTCCACATCCAGAATAATTTGGGAAGAACATGTCCCTTTGGTTTTATACGTATACTGCATCCTTATCATCCTCCAAATTCGTTTGTTCCTGCATATATCCTACAGATTCTATTTATTATACTGCCTTTTCCGCCAAAAAGCAAAATCTTTTCCTGTTCACGATTCTGTCAAGCGCTCTTCCAGCCTTTCCCACTGTTCTTTTGGGGTCGTAGAGGAGCCCAGCGGCAGGCATTTTTTCGTATTTCCGCCATGGAAATCTGTCCCGCCGGTCATAAGCAGCCCATATTTTTCTGCTGTCTCTATAAAAGAGGGCACTTCCTCAGATGGGTTGCGGGGATGCCAGATTTCTACCCCGTCAATTTCTCCAGAAGCGGCCAGCTCCTGCAGCAAGGCCTGGCTGCCATATTCGCTGGGATGAGCTAAAACAGGAATCCCACCGGAAGCCCGAACGACTTCCAGTGCCTCATGGACGTTGGGATATGATACGGGGCTATAGGCCAAGCCTTTTTTGGAGTCGAACAGTTCCCGGAACAGGGAGCCATACATAATATCCGCATAGCCTGCGCTCATCAGCGCCAGCATAATGTGCTGCTTAAACAGCGCCGGGGCAAATTGTCCCCACCGCAATACCATTTCCCGTGGAATCGGATAATATTTTCTGGTTTTTTCCAGCATGATTTCCCCGGCTTTCTGACGGCTGCGGCAAATTTCTTCACACAGGTCAGAAATCGGCTGCGGATTGCGAATACCATATACCAGGATATGGGCTTTCCGTCCGGTTTTCGGGTCATTGGTAGACAGCTCCACTCCAGGAACCACCTTTACCCCCAGAGTTTCCCCCAGCTTTACCAGCTCCGGCGTACCGGATAGGGTGTCATGGTCGGTAATAGCCACCACCGGGAGCCTTCGGGCGGCCGCCAAACGCACCAGTTCTTCCGGCAAAACAGAGCCATCGGAGCGCATGGTGTGGCAATGAAGGTCTGCATACATAAAATCGTCTCCCCTTTCTTCTCTTATTTTTTCAGCAGTTTTTCCGGTGTAAAGCTGCGCGATGCCTTACGGAACAAAAACCAATCCAACAGAACAACCACTGCCGAAAATGCCAGAAGCGGCAAAGCTCCCAGCACAAACAAACCGGTAAACTGCCCTACAAATAAAAGGATAATGGGAAGCACCACATACCCGGATGTCTGCATAGCCTCCATATAGCTCTTGGAGCGGCCGGAAATCAGCACCATAAACACCACCCCAAACACTGTGAGCGACGGCGCCAAAAATACAATCGTTACCAGCCAAGCCCAATCAAACCAGATGGGCATATTCAAAAGGAAATTCCCCACAAATGCCGTAATGCCAAACAGCAAAAGGGAAATCCCCGTTATCAGCAGGGAAAGCCGCGTACACATTTCCACCTTGGCACGAAAGATTTGCCGGATGGTCATGGGGGTCAGAAGCAGCGTTTCAATGGTACCCCGCTCTTTTTCTCCCACAAACGAACTGGAAGCCGTCACAGTAGAACTCAACAAGGGAATCATTAAAAACAGCATGGGCGCCATCATGGTGGTCATGGTATAAAACATCATCTGCCGCTCGTTAAGGCTCCGGGCTTTTTCCGGCAGCAGCTCTAGGATTTCATCCATTCCATTCATCTGGTTTGTGGGGACAAAATAGGCCACCACCAAAAAAATTACCGGCATTACTACCATCAAGATGGCCGGCAGGGCAATCAGGGTGTTGCGCAGCATAGGCGTTTTCCACACTTCGGCAAAGTCCTTTCGCATCAGTGCTTTCTGCCCGCTATTCAGCTTCCATTCCACCTTCATACCAATTCCCCCTTCCCCCGGGTTTCTCCATCCTTTTCCAAAAAGCGGAAATATACCTCTTCCAGCTCCGGCCAAAACAGCCTTGCTTCATAAATTTCCAGCCCCTTTTGTACCATCGCGCACAAAAGGCCCGGCATTTCTTCTTCGGTTTCTACCGGCCGCCGCCACCAGCCATCTTTTTCTATAAAACCTTCTCCCGGGCAGACCCCTTCCTTTAGCCGGAAACCTGCCCAAATCCGGCAGCCTGCCTGCTTCCACAGC
>DYBQ01000116.1:3885-6882 GCA_019418545.1 Clostridiales bacterium
CCCATACAGGGTACAGATATCCTGGGCATAGCGCAGCTGATGCGTACATAAAAAGACAGTTGTCCCTGACTCCTTTGCCAGAGAAGCAATCAGCTCATTCACCATCTGGGCAGATTCCGGGTCAAGTCCGCTGGTCGGCTCATCCAAAAACAGCACTCTGGGCCGATGCACCAGCGCTCTTGCCAGAGAAAGCCGCTGCATCATACCGGTGGAATAGTCTGAAACCTTTCTGTCCCTAGCATCCCAAAGCCCCAGCCAGCGCAAAAGTTCTCCGGCACGCTGTCTTGCATCTCCACGGCTCAATCCAGCGGTTTCGCCAAAAAAGCACAGGTTTTCAATGCCAGTAAGCTGCCCATACAGTCTGGCAGTCTCCGTCATAACCCCTGCCAACGCATGTACCTTTTGCGGCTCCCGGGCAGGGTCTGTGCCCAAAATGGAACATGCCCCGCTGTCAGGAGTCAGCAGCCCATTAAACAGCTTTACAGTGGTTGTTTTCCCGGCGCCGTTTGGCCCGAGAAAGCCACACACGCCTCCCTCTGGCACCTGTACTGTCAAATGGTCCAGCGCCAAATGTTTCCCATAGGATTTCGATAGTCCTCTTGCTTCAATTGCTGTCATGGTTCACACTTCCTTTTGTGTGATTGTATTATGATACTGGTACAATCATAGCTCCCTTTTTTCCGTTTGTCAAGGCTCTTTTCCAGCTTTTAAAAACAGCCGCCGCAAAAGCAACGGAAAAAGAATCATGCCGCAGCTGTTAACAGCTGCGGCATGATGAGGACAGCCTGTATTAGCGCTGCTCCATATTGATTTTACTGAAATCGTGCTTTTTAAAGTTCTCCACAATTCCGCGATTGTCGGCTTCAGACAACAGCTTGGTGCGGTTCTTTTTCAAACGCAGGGCAGATTCAACGCCGCCGGGGCCAGACACACAGCCGCCTTCGCAAGCCATGCCTTCAATCATATCATCCTTGAAGCGGCCCACATTGAGCATCATCAAAGCCTTCTTACACTCAGCAGCACCGTTGCACTTCACGCAGGTAAAGGGCAGCTCAATACCTTCCTCGTCCAGCACCTGGGAAACAGCCGCGCTTACGCCGCCGCTTACAGCAAAGTTCTTACCAGCAAGGCTGCCATCCTGCTCGTTTTCGGCCATATCCGCCGGGTTGATTCCCTGTGCGTCAAACATGGCAATCAGCTCTTCAAAGGTAATCACATAATCTGCCGTATCCTGTACTTTCTGAGCTTCCAGCTTTTTGGCAATGCAGGGCCCAATAAACACAACCTTAATATCCGGGTTCTCTGCTTTGAGATAGCGAACGGTCATGGTCATAGGAGAAGCAGTTTTAGAGATATAGGGGACTACCTTGGGGAAATGTTTTTCAATCATATCCACAAAGGCCGGGCAGCAGGAGGTGGTCAGCTTGGTGTGATTTTCCACTGCCTCAACCAGCTCATGAGCCTCGTGATAGGAAGTGGCATCTGCACCCAGAGAAACCTCTACCGCATCCGTAAAGCCCAGCTTTTTCAGCGCAGCCTTCAGCATACCGACATTTGCAGCGCCAAAATGTCCCTCAATAGCGGGAGCAAACACTGCATACACCGGTGTATCGCTCTTAATCAAATCAATAACATTAACAATATAGGAGCGGTCGGTAATCGCACCGAAGGGGCAGTTTTTCGTACAAGCACCGCAGCTGATACATTTGCTGTAGTCAATTGCAGCCTGTTTATTTTCGTCCATAATAATTGCATCTACCGGACAAGCCCGCAGACAGGGACGCATGGTATCAGAAATGGCATGATAAGGGCAGGCCTCCGCACAGCGGCCGCATTCACGGCACTTATTGGGGTCGATGTACGCGCCGCGGCCAGTAACGGAAATCGCTCCGAAGGGGCAGGCGGCCTGGCATTTTTTTGCAAGACAGCGCTGGCAGTTATCCGTAACGGTAAACCGGCTGATGGGGCAGCCTTCACAAGCGGCAGGCAGCACGCCAACAATTCCGTTTACGGTCTGATGGGGCAGTGTAAGGCCTCTGGCAGCCGTTACACGTTCCCGAATAATTTCCCGCTCCCGATAAATACAGCAGCGGAATTCCGGCAGGGGGCCGGGAATCACATCATAGGGAATCTGCTCCAGCTTTTCGTCCAATGTTCCGTTAAATTCGTTTTCGGCAACAATCTTCAGCACCCGATACTTTAACTGTTTCGCGTCGTTATCGTATTGCATACTCTGATCCTTTCTCTAACAAAAATCTATCCCGGATGTTTTTTATTTACACCCGGCTTGGATGAAGGGGAGGGTGTGCACTCACGCCTCCCCTGCCAGTACCATACCTAACACTCAATAATACAGCCGCTCTACCGTTTTTCCCATCTTCTCCAGCAAGCTGCACAGTTCATCCAGCAGTTTCATCTTAATACTCAAGTCAGCCGGCAAACCGGGATTCTGATGGGCCGGGTTAATGGCCTTGCCTACATACAGCCGCAGGGTCGTACAGTTTTCCAGCAGCATTTTGGCAATCATAGCTGCACCGTTTTGCTCATCCAGCTTGTGGAAATAGAAGGAATCTGTTTCGTGACCCACATAATCCTTCAGCAGCTGTACCGTGCGGCTCAGAGTCAACACGCCTTCCGTCACCAAATCAAGGCCGGCAATTTTTCCTACCGGAGGCAGGCTTGGGTCGGTATAATTCAGGGAGGTTTCAATCCTCCGGTTCAGCACACGGGAAACAATGTTGGCGCTGGTGCCGCCGCAGACAATATGCTTGCCCGGAGAGGTGATGTAATCATGCACCATTTTCGGGTCGTCCTCTTTATTCACCGGCGGTCCGGAAAGCATATTCACCACGCTTCTTGGGGTAATCCTAATTATCAAATCCGTAGAGTCATCTCCGGGACGGTCCAGATACAATTCGCTGACCGCCTGAGACAGCGACGCTGCCAAACGGGGCGCAGACTTTTCTTTGAGCGTTGCCTTTGCCAGCCAGGAAGAAA
>DYBQ01000117.1:0-413 GCA_019418545.1 Clostridiales bacterium
CCCTTTTACTGTATCATATTTGAAGCTGCTTGTGGGATTTTTTTTCATTTTTCGGGATTTCCCTAAAATTTGTTGGGAAAGAAAGCTGTTTCCCTGTGTTTTCCTTTACGGATTTTGCCGAAATATGGTATACTAAAAATATATTGGGTAAGTTTGTATAGCATAAACCATATCCGCAAATATTTTGTAAAAATTACTGCCCGGCTTCCTTTGTCCGGGCGAAAAGGAGGTAACGATTTGTTTACCGCACAGCAATATGTAAAAGCCGCCACGCTGGAAGAAGCCTATGAGCTGAACCAGAAGCGGAACAACGCCATTGTGGGCGGCGGGTGCTGGATGAAAATGAACCGCCGCCGCTATCAGACCATCATCGACCTTTCGGGCCTGGGGCTGGACAAAATTGAGGAAACCCC
>DYBQ01000117.1:423-6622 GCA_019418545.1 Clostridiales bacterium
CCCCGGAAGAATTTGTGCTGGGCGCTATGGCAACACTGCGCCAGCTGGAAACCAATCAGGAGCTGAAAGAGGCTTTCGGAAACGGATTTTATGAAATGACCCGCCACATTGTGGGCGTGCAGTTCCGAAATTGTGCAACGCTCGGCGGGAGCCTTGTTTCCCGGTTTGGTTTTTCCGACATCCTCACCTTTTTAATGGCGCTGGACTGTCAGGTGGAGCTGGCTCATGCAGGGCTGGTTCCTTTGGCTGAGTATGCAAAAATGCCCTATGACAACGATGTGCTGGCAAAGGTACACATTTTTAAAAACGGCCGCCGTGCTGCCTATGAGAGCCTGCGCCAGAGTGCCACCGATATTCCGGTGCTCACCTGCGCGGCTTCCGTGCTAGACGGAACTCTGCGCGTTGTTATCGGCGCACGCCCCATGCGCGCAGTTGCTCTGGAATTCCCCTTCCCGGAAACCGATGAGGCACTGGCTCAAATTTGCCGTCAGGTGCAGGAGACAGTGCCGTTTGGCTCGAATCTCCGGGGCAGCGGGGAATACCGCCGCCATTTGGCAGGGGTTTTGTGCCGCCGTGCCGTATGTTCACTAAAGGAGGGTGCTTCATGCTGATTACCGTGATGATAAACGGGAAAAAATATACCGACGAAATTGCGCCGGATATGGTTTTGCTTGACTATCTGCGTCAAAAAGGCTGCTATTCCGTCAAGCGGGGCTGTGAAACCTCCAACTGCGGCCTGTGCACCGTCCATCTGGACGGCAAGCCTATTCTTTCGTGCAGCTATCTGGCAGCAAGAGCCGACGGCCACAGTGTTACCACTCTGGAGGGCCTGCAGGAAGAGGCCGCCGAGTTCGGCGCGTTTTTGGCAGACCAGGGCGGCGAGCAGTGCGGCTTTTGCAGCCCGGGCTTTATTATGAATGTACTGGCCATGGTGCGGGAGCTGAAAAACCCCACCGAAGCCGAAATTTTGGAATATCTTTCCGGCAACCTGTGCCGCTGCACCGGCTACCAGAGCCAGCTGCGGGCGATTAAAAACTATCTGGCACACAAGCAGGAGGTGCAGTCATGAGTTTTGTCAATGCGCCCATCCGCAAAAAGGACGCCATGAGCCTTGTCACCGGAAAACCCGTTTATACCGGCGATTTGATTCCTCAAAATGCGCTGGTGGTAAAGCTTTTGCGCAGCCCTCATGCCAATGCGGATATCGAGTCCATTAACACAGCCGCCGCCCTCAAGGTGCCCGGTGTTTGCTGTATCCTCACCTGGGAGGATGTACCCGACGCCCGTTTTACTACGGCCGGACAAACCTATCCCGAGCCCAGCCCCTATGACCGCTTGATTCTCGACCGTCATCTGCGCTGCTATGGCGACCCGGTGGCCATTGTAGCCGCCGAAAACGAGCAGGCAGCCGACAAGGCTTTGCGGCTGATTAAAGTAAAGTATCATGTGATGGAGCCGCTCCTGGACTTTACTAAAGCCAAGGATAACCCCATTCTTGTCCATCCCGAGGACAATTTCCGCGCCCTGTGCCCGGTGGGAGCCGATAATAAGCGGAACCTGTGCAGCACAGAGCGGATGGACATTGGGGACGTGGACGAGGTGCTCAAGAGCTGCGATGTGGTGGTGGAGCGCACCTTCAACACCAAGGCCAATAATCAGGCCATGATGGAAACCTTCCGCACCTTTTCCTATATTGACGAATATGGCCGCCTGACAGTGGTAAGCTCCACCCAGGTGCCCTTCCATGCCCGCCGGATTCTTTCTAACGCATTGCAGATTCCCAAGTCCAGAATCCGTGTGGTCAAGCCCCGGATTGGCGGCGGCTTTGGTGCAAAACAGAGTGTGGTCAGCGAGCTTTTCCCTGCCATCGTCACCCTCAAAACTGGGCGGGCAGCCAGTATCATCTATTCCCGGGAAGAGAGCATGACCAACGGCTCCCCCCGCCATCAGATGCAGATGAAGGTACGGGTAGGCGCAAGTAAGGATGGCGTGATTCGCGCCATTGATTTGTATGCTCTGTCCAATGCCGGCGCCTATGGCGACCACGGCCCCACTACCATTGGGCTGGTAGGGCACAAGGCGCTTTCCCTCTATGGCGGCCTGGAAGCAGCCCGTTTTGACAATGAAGTGGTATATACCAACACCATGGGCGGCGGTGCATACCGCGGTTATGGCGCAACCCAGGGTATTTTTGCAGTGGAATCTGCTGTGAGTGAATTGGCGGCAAAGCTGAATATGGACCCCTGTGTGCTGCGGGAAAAGAACATGGTGGCACAGGGCCAGATGATGCCCACCTATTATAACGAGCCGTGCAACAGCTGTACTTTGGACAAGTGTATGGCAAAAGCCAAAGAGATGATGGACTGGGACAACAAATATCCCCGCCGCGTTTTGGAAAACGGCCACATCCGCAGCGTAGGCGTGGCCATGGCCATGCAGGGCAGCGGTATTTCCGGCGTGGACATTGCCAGTGTGGAAATCCGCCTCAATGACGACGGGTTTTATACCCTGCTGCTGGGCTGCACCGATATGGGCACCGGCTGCGACACCATCCTTTCTCAAATGGCGGCAGACTGCCTGGACTGCGATTTTGACAGGATTGCCGTCCGCGGCGTGGATACGGACTTTTCTCCCTATGACACCGGCTCCTATGCTTCCTCCACCACCTATGTTACCGGTATGGCAGTGGTCAAAACCTGTCAGGTGCTGCGGGAGAAGATTTTGAAAACCGGCGCTTCCATGCTGAACGTTCCCGAGGAAACCGCCGAATTTGACGGCAAGCGGGTGTTTGTCCCCGGTACGGACAAACAGGTCACGCTGGAAGAAATCGGCTATGCCAGCTACGAAGGCCACAACCGGTGCCTGTCCGCCAGCGAGTCCCATTCTTCGCCCATTTCGCCGCCGCCGTTTATGGTGGGCATGGCAGAAATCGACCTTGACCCGGAAACCGGCAAGGTTGAAGTGGTGGACTATGTGGGCGCAGTGGACTGCGGCACCGTTATCAACACCAATCTGGCCCGGGTGCAGACCGAAGGCGGCATTGTGCAGGGCATCGGCATGGCGCTGTATGAGGACATCTGCTACAGTGCCAGCGGCAAAATGGAGAGCAACTCCTTCCTGCAATACAAAATTCCCAGCCGTTTGGACGTGGGCAAAATCCGCATTGAATTTGAAAGCAGCTATGAGCCCACCGGCCCCTTTGGCGCAAAGTCCATTGGCGAGCTGGTGATTAACACCCCGGCTCCGGCCATTATGAATGCACTGTATAATGCAACCGGATGCTTCTTCGACACGCTCCCGGTTCGCAGTGAAGATATTTTCTTTGCTATGAAAGAAAAAAAATAAAAACCAAAGGAGGCGTTCCCACTGAAAATTGATATTATCCTGTTAGCGGGCGGCGCTTCCCGGCGTTTTGGCGGCCAAAAGCTGACTGCCGATTTTTATGGCAAGCCTTTGTATCAATATGCACTGGAAGCCCTTTCCGCCATTGAGGAGCATCCGGTGCGGGTGGTAACCCGGAACCCGGAAATTTGTGAAGCCGCCCGAAAATTAGGGTTTTACCCAGTCGAAGCGCCGCCCCCAAACGAGGGGGTGGCGGCTTCCATCCGGGCAGGAGTGAGGGCCAGCCGTCCCAACGCATTTTTGTGCTTTTTTGTGTGCGACCAGCCGTTTTTTACCGGGGAAGAATTCCTCCGGTTTTTGGATGCATTCAAAGCCAGCGGGAAAGCCTTTGGCCGTGTGTGCTGCAAAAACCGTATGGGAAGCCCCTGTATATTCCCGCCCGGCGCTCACCGGGATTTGCTGCTGCTGACAGGGGACGAAGGCGGAAGGCTGATTTTGCGGCAAAAGCAGGAAGAAACCTTTTTCTATCCGGTGCCGGAAAGGGCCTTGCAGGACTTTGATGTACCGTGGGACTAATCGCCAGCTTTTCCCTGCATTTTTTCATACAGCTGGGGCAGGGTGCCGAAGGTATAGCCCATTTGCTCCCACCGGGTTAAAAGCTCGTCGAGAATTTCGGCGTTGGTTTGAGAGGTGCTGTGCAGCAAAACCACTGCGCCGGGATGGATGCGGCTCAAAAGCTTTTGAAAGGCTTCTTCCCGGCTGGGCTGTTTGTCCTGATACCAGTCTACATAGGCAAGGCTCCAAAAAACCGTCCGATAGCCAAGCTCCTGTGCCTGCTTCAAATTGCTTTCGCTGAATTTCCCCTGAGGCGGGCGGTAATATTTCTGCATCTTCTGGCCGGTGGTTTCTTCATAAAGGGCTTCCAGCTGGGAAAGCTCTTTAGAAAAGGCTTCTTTGTCGGAAATAGCCGACATGTCCGGGTGATGATAGGTGTGGTTTCCCACCAGATGCCCCTCGTCCACCATCCGTTTCACAAGCTCCGGGCTGGTTTCGATATAATTGCCCACCACAAAAAAGGCCGCTTTTACCGAATGCTTTTTCAGCGCGTCCAAAATGGCCGGGGTACATCCGTTTTCATAGCCCGCGTCAAAGGTTAAATAAATCACCTTTTCATCGGAAGAGCCGGCATAACAGGCATCATATTGGGAAAGAAATTCCGAAGAAGCATTCCCCACCGGGGTTTTCCCTTCCTGCTGAAAGCTCAGCCCCCAGTTGGTATCGGCAGAAGCAGCCGGTGCGGCTGCCTGGACCGTGCGGATGAGCACGCCGGTCAAAATGCCGGCTGCCAGAAGAAGCCCTCCCAGCCCGGCCAATACCTGGCGTTTTCGTAATACCATAAACATACGTCCCACGCCCTTTCATTTCATGCTTCTATACCATATGGCATCCAAAAGAATTCTATGCGTAAAAAACGAAGTCTCTTTCAGAAAGCGGCTTTTAAAAATCCCGGTGCAGATTCTTTGCGCCGGGTATTTACTTTTTGATAGGAATCTTCTATAATATTACAGTTAAGGATATGTTGCAACTAGGGATGCTGCGGGCAGGAAAAGCTGGGGCGTCACGAAAAAATAATGACTGAGGTAGAAAACTATGCTGCAATTTGAAGAAGTGAAACAGGCGCTGACCGATTTGGAGCCGGAGCTTCGGGATTTGGCGGATGCGCTGGGACTGGAAAAAACAAAAGAAGAGATTGAAAAGCTGGAGCAGCAGGCAGCGGCGCCGGGATTTTGGGATGATTTGGAGAACACCCAAAAGGTCCTGCAGCGTACCAGTGCGCTGAAAAACAAGGTGGAAAAATATACCCGTCTGCAGGGGCAGTTTGACGATGCCATGGCGCTGGCGGAGATGGGGGACGAGGCAGAGGATTTGTCCATTTTGCCCGAAGCCCAGGAAGAACTTGAAAAATTTAAGGAAAGCTTGGAAGCGCTGCGCCTGACAACCTTGCTCACCGGCGAATATGACAGCAAAAATGCCATCCTCACCTTCCATGCAGGTGCAGGCGGAACCGAGGCGCAGGACTGGGCAGAGATGCTGTATCGGATGTATAACCGCTGGGGCGAGCGTCACGGCTTCCAGGTGAAAACTCTGGACTTTTTGGACGGCGAAGAAGCCGGCCTGAAAAGCGCCTCTGTTTTGGTGGAAGGCGAAAATGCCTATGGCTTTTTGAAGAGCGAAGCAGGCGTTCACCGTTTGGTGCGGGTTTCCCCCTTTGACGCCTCCGGCCGCCGTCACACTTCCTTTGCATCTTTGGAAGTGATGCCGGAAATTGACGACACCATCGAGGTGGAGATTGACCCGGCAGACATTAAAATGGATGTATACCGTGCCAGCGGCGCAGGCGGACAGAAGGTTAACAAAACCTCTTCGGCTGTCCGTTTGACCCATATCCCCACAGGCATCGTGGTAGCCTGCCAGGTAGAGCGCAGCCAGTATCAAAACCGTGATGTGGCCATGCGTATGCTGAAATCCAAGCTCATCGAAATTAAGGAGCGGGAGCATTTGGAAAAAATCAGCGATATCAAGGGCGAGCAAAAGGAAATTGCCTGGGGCAGCCAGATTCGCTCCTATGTGTTCATGCCGTATACGCTGGTGAAGGACCACCGCACCGGTTTTGAATCGGGCAATATCAACGCCGTGATGGATGGGGATTTGGACGGCTTTATCAACGCCTATTTGAAGGCCGGCAGCCTGGACGCCATTACAGAGGATGTTGACTAGGGGCTATCTGAAAAGTCGAAATTATAGTCTTTTCCTACAATCAACGCCAGCTACTGCGTTAAAAATACTCGGAATCCAT
>DYBQ01000118.1 GCA_019418545.1 Clostridiales bacterium
GCCTGGAACTCGTTGCCCTGGCTTTTATGTACAGTTGCTGCATAGGCAAGCTCTAATTCAGCTGCATGGTCCATGTCATACAACACCATTTTATCATCAATCGCCACTGTTAAAGCACCGGCAGCTTTATCCACCTCTACCAAAATCCCCATATCGCCATTAAACACACCTTCACCGCCTGTGCCGTCACTGCGGCTCCATGGAAGGTTATAGTTGTTTTTAATTTGCATGACCTTGTCGCCGACACGCAGAATATTGCCATTTATGTGGCATTCCTGCTTGTTTTTGTCCGGCGGATTTAAGGCTTCCTGCAATCGGCGGTTCAGCTCCTGTGTGCCAAGTTCCCCTTTTCTGCCAGGCGTCAGCACCTGAATATCCTGAAACACCGAATATCCATAGCTGGCCGGAAGGCGCCTGGCACACAAATCCACAATGGTACTGCCAATTGATTCTGCGTGGCGCAGAGGAAGAAAGAAAAAGTCGTGGTTTTTATCCCGCAATTCCGGCATTTCTCCAGCGACAATCCGGTGGGCATTGGTGACAATCAGGCTTTCCATGGATTGACGGAAAATTTCTGTCAGCTGTACTGTTGGAAACATGCCCGAAGCGATTAAATCTCCCAACACATTTCCGGCTCCCACCGAAGGCAGCTGGTCACAGTCCCCGACCAAAATCAGCCGGCAGCCCAGTGGCACCGCCCGCAGAATCCCTTCAAAAAGATTGACGTCCACCATCGAAAGCTCGTCCACTACTACCGCATCACATTCCAAAGGGTTCCGCTCATTCCGGCTGAAAACCGGGCTATCCGTCTCGTCCCATTCCACCTGGAGCATCCGATGGACGGTTTTGGCCTCTTCCCCGGTTAGCTCCGACATTCGTTTGGCCGCACGCCCAGTGGGGGCGGCCAGCAGCACCGTTTCCCCTTTTTCTTTTAATATACGGATAATCCCATTAAGCGTTGTCGTTTTACCAGTACCCGGGCCGCCGGTAAGGATGAGGAACCCTTTTTCGAGCGCCTGGGTAATGGCCTGCTTTTGCTCGGGGGCATAGTGGATGCTTTCCCGGATTTCCACCTCTTTGATAGACCCCTCAATTCCCACAATAGACTGTGGTGGATAACGAAGCATCATTTTCAAACGGTCGGCACAATAGGTTTCCGACTGATGATAGCGGGGCAAAAACAAAAATTCCCGCTCACCAAAGCTTTCCGCCTGCACGTCAAAGGTTTCTTCCATTTTTCGCAGGATTCCCCCAGCCACATCCGGCTCAATCCCTAGCATACGGCTGGCCACCTGAATCAGCCGGTCCCGGGGCAGGCAGGTGTGCCCGTTGTTGGCATTATGGCGCAATACATAGATAAGCCCGGCACGAACCCGACCATTATCCTCCTGTGGCATTTCCAGCGAAGCAGCAATGGTATCGGCTCGGGCAAAATCAATGTCCAGTTCTTCATCACACAGGCAAAAGGGGTCTTGACGGATACATTCCTCGGCATGAGCTCCATACCGCTTCCATACCCGTACCGCTTCTTCCGGGGTAATCCCATATTTACCCAGCCGTACCATAACATCTTTAATACCGTTGCTCTGTTTAAAATTCTCCGAGATTTTTTTGGCTTTATTCTTCGTAACCCCTTTTACCTGTGCCAGCCGTTCCACATCATTTTCAATGACATCCAATGCATTTTCGCCAAAGGTTTCCACAATCCGTTCTGCCGTGGCCACTCCAATCCCCTTTATGGCGCCGGAAGCCAGATATTTTAAAATTGCGGCAGCAGTGGCAGGCCGGGAACGCTCACATACCTGCGCCTTAAACTGTAATCCAAAACTGGGGTGGCTGCCCCAGGTTCCAATTACCTTCAGTTCTTCTCCCACGCTGACAAACGGCAGGCATCCTACCACTGTCACCAATTCTTCGCTGTTATTCAGTTCCAGTACGGTATATTGATTTTTCTCGTTGCGAAAGATGACCCGCTCTACTGTGCCGCTCATTTCATACAAAGTCTGTTCTTCCTGCCCGGACATGCCGATTCCTCCGAAATTTTTTATTCCTATCCAGTATAATACAAAACCGTCTTGATTTCAATTTTTCTCGGGCGCTTTCTTTTCCTCTGTTGGAAACAAAATCCCGCTAAGCTCTTCGGACCGGCAGATTTCCAAAAAGGGCAGTTCTTTTTGCAAACACCGGCAGATTTCAAGGGTTTCCCTGTCCATTCCACCATCAACACAAATAAACCGGCGGGGCTGCTTATGTTTTTCCCAACGAAATGGTTCTGCTGCTCCACGCAGTAAATATTCTGCATCCTCCACATGCCCGCTCAGCGGGATGAGCAAGACGGATTCTGCAATTTTCTCCGGTTTCAGCAGCCACATCAGTAACAACCGGCAGGTTTCAATGAGACCCAGCACCAAAAAGAACACCAGAAACAGCTTTCCTATCAAATCCATTCTGTTCCCCTCCCAGCTTTTTTTTCCATTCTATGACAGAGGGGATTTTTTTGATAATGCCCATACAAAAAAGCTGTTGTTTATATCTGATGCACTGATAGGAAATAACTGTTTACTCAAATGCAGAATCAAATTTGCATTTCCGCTTTATCAATCATTCCAAAAATCTATAAGTACTTCTTTCCAAACTGTATCTCCTGTACTCTCAGCCATTGACAAGCTGATTTTGTATGCAATTTCCAGCTGCTCTATGGGCATTCTTTTTAATCTTTCATAAATTAGCTCCGCACCAGGCCAATTCATATCTTGCAGCCATTGAAACATGGGGAGTAAATAGAAGTCAAGCTCCTGATTCCCTTTACTGACCAATACTTTCGCGCAGTTTTCCCAAATAGATTTACTCTCAATTGGTTGAAATAATACCGAAAGATTTTTGATTTTTTTCGCTTCTTCAATTCCCTGATTTTGTATTTTTTCGTTATTGTTCCAAGAGAGCATTTCAAAGATTTCATCAATTCCCATTGTCATCGTTGATTCCCCCCATCATTCCTCCGCTGTAAATCCACGCACAACAAGCTTTTTGAGGTCCGCATTATCAAAAAATTACAAAGACGGGCAGCCATCTTCTTTTATACGTTCCACAAAGTTACTCATCATACCACCATCCCCAATTGTGATAATGTTTTTCTAACATCTCTAAAGTTTCATTCGGCAATGTTTCTTTTAACTCCTGATTATCAAGCAGTTCAGATAGATAATCGAGCCACATCATTCCTTCCTCATTATGCAGGGAAGCTGCACGACTAACAAAATGAACAAACGGTTTTTTTAATTTTTCCCCGGAAAAAACTTTTAATCGTTCTATTATGATAAGTGCTCCCGGCCAGTTTAAATCCTCAAACCATTCTAATAGCAAAGGTAAATATTCCTCAAGCCTATCATCCGGCAACTCGGATAAAGCTTTTGCACAATTTTCCCAAACAGATTTGCATCCTTCAAACAGAGGCAGAATTAGCGGAGTTAAATCCGGCAGCTTTTTTGCAAGTTCAATCCCCTGCCGCTGTATGGTTTCTGGACTATCCCAGCATAGCATTTGATATATTTTATTGATTGTATTATCACACACTTTTGTTACCTCCTTTTTGCAATTTGTTTTAATAGGTAATCAGCCCAGATTAAATCACCGATAGATAAAACGGGTTGTTGCCCATATGTTCATCAATGGAACGCCACCAAAGTTTTGAAGCACAAATAACAGTTCCATCATAATCGGCAATATCTGCTTCGGATAACCCTCCACAGTCACACCACCATATACAATCATCGTTTAATAACAAGGTGGCCTCATGAATTTCACAAGTGTATTGCGTATTTACAGGGCATAATTTTAAGAATTTTAGTCTCTCAAACCGCATTTCAATCATAGGAAGAGTTTCAAATTGACGCTGAATAACCATACTCAATACTCTGCTATCGTTAAGAGGATACATTGACAGGTCATTATCGACATATGCTCCGCTGAGATATTTCATTTCTTTGATACAGCTATCATGAAAAAAGCAAACCATATCCAGAAATTCGGATAAATCCTCGAAGCTTTGAATTTCATTCCACATAGATATACTCCTTTTATCCCAAACAATAAATCATAAAAAATGCAGCCCTAAATTACTAATAAGTTTCTTCATCAAATTCAAGATATTCACATATAACGAGCAGCACATCACCCGAATTCATTTGAAATTTGATTTGTAAATATAAAATCCCTCTATCTAAATAAGAATCTTCATATAACTCTTGATGCTCCTTTTGAATTTTAAGAAGTTCATCCATTTGCGGCGTAGTATCCTCAATAAACATATCTAAAATTGCGTTTCCGCCATGCCAAAAAGAACAACTTTGCATATCACATAATATAACATTGTGAAACTTAAAATCAAATCGCTTATAATATGAGTTTTCACATTTAAAATGAATTTTTCGGTTGGTATAATCATAATCAAATCCCGTAAAAACACTGTCATGTATATACAAGCTATCGATTATGCTTTTGTTTTCATTACAAATTATCATTTATTTACCTCTCAAAATCAAATTATATAATATTTCAAAACTTCCTGTTGAATGAGAGAGTTTTTTGATATCTTACATCTAAAAGAAATCTATGTCCAATATTTCGGAAGTGTAAATTTTACGCTCTTTCTGAGCTTTCTTTTTAAATAGAGCAATATCCTCATCTGTATATCCAATTTTTTTCAGCAAAGAAGGAACATCACTGCATTCGTAATTCATTTCTGTCTTTTGTTGATATTGAAGATAGAGCCAAAATCGATTTAATGTAGTTATAGCTGAATACTGTGGGTCTGCAACATCATCGTTTAAAACCAAATCTAAAAGTTCAACTGTATCTGAAAAATACCAGTCGATTATCTGTTCTATACACTCTTTTACATCCATTATGAAAACCTCTTTCGTTAAATCGGTTTGGATTTAGAAATGGAAACTGGGAAGTAATTATGCTTTGCCTATAGGTACTATCACTATTTTTTGCCTATCTTTTAGAATCTGCAATACATCCGTTAGATTTCGATGATAATAATCGAATCTCATCCTGCTTAACCACGGAAAACAAAATATATCTTTCTCATATGCATATCCAATTGCAGCCATACATCGGAATCTTTCATTCCCAACACCGGATAGTGGGCGCTCAAACCGTTCTTTATCAATACAAAACATTTCTCGAATCATATCAACGTTCCCGATGTTTCTGTTGTGAGCAATTCCCTTTGAAATGAGCCCATGTACGGTCTCTTTTGATGAAAATAGGGGATGTATCGAATCCATATAACAACTGCGCTGGGATAGTTGGGGTAAAGTAAGGTCTGCGCCATCTACTTGAATGGTTGTAGAGGGAAAGATGCGGCAGCTATCCGCGTCATATTGGTACATAGACAGTAAATAACTGATTGCCCATACGCCAGAGTCAATTTCACCTTCTAACTGATTTATCCCTTTTTGGAATTCATAAATTGTAAATTCATTCAGCATATCACGCGCGCTATAAAAACACGATTTACAATTAATAGATGCACTCGCCTGGATTGTAATTTTCATTCATATTCTCCCTTACAAACAGCAATTAAATCAATGATAACACTATCTCATCTGCACTAACGTCTATGGAATCATAATATAAACAATTTGTGTTAGGCCTTATCCATATTCCAAAATTTGTCGAGTAATTTATTAAAATCCTCTTCATCGCAATATTTAAAAAGGAAATGAATCGTACCATCTTTTACATATTCAGACCAATCAGAACAAATCATTTCATAGTCTCCATTTTTATATACTATTTTCACCGCATTTCCATAGACTGACATTGGGTCCCCGATATAATAATTAGAAAATTTAATTTTTTGAAATTCTTTTAGGAAATTCTCTTTTTCAGCTTCAGACAGAGTTTTTAGAACGGTAAACTCCAGACTGTTTTTTGCCGAAACGATTTCTATGCTTTCAATTTCATCAATTGGCTCATTGAATGAATATGAATCCCCTCTGCAGCTGGTAAGGGTGACCAAAACAAGCAAAAGCAAAATAACAGCTACCAATATTCTTTTCATAAGTAATTCCTTCTTTTTATCTGAGACTATCATCTTAAATTTTACATAACTCAAATTCTCAAAGTTATATTCCGCATTTAAAACCTTCAACCATGTTGTTTTCCAAATATTGCTTTATCTGTTGGAGATATACTGAAGCCGTCTGTTTTAAACGAATACTTTAGTATTAGCGATTCATATTGGTCTCTGTCGAAATATCGATATCCAACATAATTCTCATACTCTCCATTTAGATATTGTGCTTGTCCTTCTACTCCGATTAACTCATAATCATTATTATTATATATTACTTTAATAACAGTTGTATTGTTTTCTATTCCAGCCGGGTCTGAATAAAGGATATAACAATCAACTTTTGCAAAATCTTCTATAAATGCATCTATATCATCAATAATGTAAATTGTATTTTGCTCAATATTTCCC
>DYBQ01000119.1:0-3778 GCA_019418545.1 Clostridiales bacterium
GACTAAGCCCCTTTGGAATCCATAACTTCGCGGGGAAACGGATGCAAATTTTTATGCTGCTGCCTCGCGAACTCGGAAGCGGACACTGTCCACCGCGCATGGTTTATTCTTCGTCTTCCTGCACCTTTTCATAGCCGCAGTCCGGCGTGATACAGTAGAACTTGGGATGCTTCCCCTTCTTTTTCAGCAGCGTTTTACCGCAGCGGGGGCACTTTTCCATGGTCGGCTCATCCCACGAAACAAAATCGCAATTGGGATATTCGCTGCATCCATAGAACACGCGGCCCCGCTTGGATTTTTTCAGCACAACCTTGCCGCCGCACTTGGGGCACTCTGCGCCGGTTTCGTGGACGATTTTTTTAATATTCTTACACTCCGGGTAACCGGAGCAGGCAATAAACTTTCCATACCGGCCAAATTTGACCACCATGGGACGGCCGCACTTTTCACAAATTAAATCCGTCTGGTCTTCTTTCAGGGTGATTTTAACGCCTTCCATTTCGGTTTTGGCCTTTTGCAGGGTTTTGTCAAAATCATCATAGAACTTGTGCAGCGTTTCCACCCAGTTTTCTTCGCCGCTCTGCACCCTGTCCAAATCGCTTTCGACCTGTGCGGTGAATTTTACATTCACGATTTTTGGGAAACGCTCCTTCATCAGCTGGGTGGAAACCTCGCCCAGCTCGGTGGGCTTAAAGGTCTTTCCTTCCCGCACCACATATTCCCGCCCGGTAATGGTGGAAATGGTGGCGGCATAGGTGGAAGGACGGCCAATGCCGTTTTCTTCCAGTGCTTTAATCAGAGAAGCTTCGGTATAGCGTGCCGGAGGCTGGGTGAAGTGCTGGTTTCCGGCAAGCTCTTTTTTCCGAAGGGGCATGTCTTGCTCCAGAACCGGCAGCGCGCCGGTCACTTCGCTCTCTTCGTCCTTGCCCTCCACATACAGCACCGTAAAGCCGTCAAAGGTGACGGTGTAGCCGGAAGCCTTGAACAGGTATCCGTTTGCGGTAATGTCGGCCTGGGTGGTGCTTTGCAGGCAGTTTGCCATTTGGCAGGCCACAAACCGCTCCCAGATGAGCTTGTAGAGCTTATACTGGTCGCCGGTGAGGCTGGACTTTACCGCGTCAGGAGTTAGCCGCACATTGGTGGGACGGATGGCCTCGTGGCCGTCTTGTGCGCCGGCTTTTGTTTTGTACTGGCGGGGCTTGTCGGGCACATACCGGTCGCCCCACCGCTCGCGGATATATTCGGCGGCTTCCTTCACCGCGTCTTCCGACAAACGCAGCGAGTCGGTTCTCATATAGGTAATGAGACCCACAGCGCCCTGTCCTTCAATCTCCACGCCTTCATACAGCTCCTGGGCAGCCTTCATGGTGCGGCGTGCCTGGAATCCCAGCTTGCGGGAAGCTTCCTGCTGCATGGTGGAAGTGCTGAACGGCGGTGCCGGGGACTTGCGGCGGCTGCCCTTTTTAATTTTGGCAACAGTAAACTGGGCGTCCTCCAGCTTTTCCAAAATTGCGTCGGCTTCTTCTTTGTTGGAAATTTTGATTTTGTTCCCGGCCTCGTCCCCATAGAAGGATGCGGGGAAGGCTTTTCTTCCGCCCTTGGGAATCAGTTTTGCATCGATGGTCCAGTATTCTTCCGGCTTAAAGGCGCGGATTTCCTCTTCCCTGTCCACCACCAAACGCACGGCCACCGACTGTACACGGCCAGCCGAAAGGCCCTTGCGGATGACTTTTGCCAAAAACGGGCTGAGCTTATAGCCCACCAGCCGGTCGAGAATCCGGCGGGCCTGCTGGGCGTTCACCAAATCCAAATCAATGCAGCGGGGATGCTCCATGCCGCTGGCAATACCGGTTTTGGTAATTTCATTAAAGGTTACACGGTTCTGCTCATTAATGTCCAGCCCCAGAATATAGGCCAGATGCCAGGAAATGGCTTCCCCTTCCCGGTCAGGGTCGGTTGCCAGATAAATGCCGTCGCTTTGGGCAGCGGCGGTTTTCAGTTCGTCCACCAGCTTTTCCTTGCCCTTGATAATGGTATATTTCGGGGCAAAATCGTGCTTTACATCTACACTCAGCCGTTTTTCCGGCAAATCGCGTACATGCCCCATGGAAGCGACCACTTCATAACCGGGGCCCAAATATTTTTTAATCGTCTTTGCTTTAGACGGAGACTCAACAATCACAAGTTTTGACACAGGTGCCTCACCTATCTTTCCTAAATAATTTGTCCGCATTTCCCAAACGATTTTTGAGATGGTTTTATCAACATATACCACAGCCGGCCAAGCCTGGCGGTCGAACTGTGACAGCCACGGGCAAAATTGTTTTTGGGGTAACTCTTGTGAAAACCGACCCAAAACGGACGGCTTTCACAAAATTTACCATCAGGAGCCAGGCCGTTCAGCTCCGCTTTGCATATCTTCTCCCGGAAAAGGAGCAGATTTTCCCTAAAAGCTCCAATTCGGTAGCTGCACGGAAAATTTCCTGAATGTCCATACCGGTTTTCATACTAAGCGCTTCTGCCGTAATGGGTTCCCGATTTAACGCCTGATACATCTTTCTGGCAGAAGGCGAAAGCATTTCCGGTTTCTCTTGTTTTTGGCTTTTTACAGCCGGGGACGAGTGAAAAATGGGAGCGGCAGCTTCCTCTGCCTTTTCCAAATGCCTGTTTTGACAGATTTGGGAAAGAGGCTCCCGGGGAGGGATTTGGCAGGCCGGAAAACGGTGCTTAAATTCAACCAGGATATCCGCCGCGCAGGAAACGGGCTTGGCTCCATCCCACAAAAGCTGCAATACCCCTTCTGCATTTTCCCGCCAGGAATCCACCAATAAAGTAAACACATCCCGGCTTTGCTCCACTGCATGGCGGGCCGTCATCATGGTGCCGCTTTTGAGGGAAGCTTCTGCTACCAGCACCCCGCAGCTAAGGCCGGAAATCAGACGGTTTCGCACCCCGAAATGCCATCGCTGCACCTGGGTCCCCGGCGGGTATTCGCTGATAACCGCGCCGTTTTCCGCAATGGCCCGGCGCAGCTTTTCACCGGATTGGGGATAGGGCTTATCAAGGCCCCCGGCCAAAAAGCAAACGGTTTTGCCTCCCCCGTCCAGCGCGCCCAAATGGGCCGAGGAATCAATCCCCACGGCGCCGCCGCTTACGACAATCGTTCCGGCGCGGGCAAGCTGTTCGCTGAGCACACGGGTGGCGGTGAGCGCATTGAGACTGGCTTTTCGGGAGCCGACAATGGCCACGGTGGGGACATCATCCACCGCAGGCAATTCGCCGTGATAGTATAAAACGGCTGGCGGGCTGTCAATTTGGGAAAGGCAAACGGGGAAGTCCTCGCTCTCCGGCGTGAGCAGCTTTATTTTTTGTTTTTGTGCCGTTTCCAAAACCTTTTGGCACTGCTCAAGGGTGACAGTTTCTGCACGCCGTGCTTCTGCCTTGGTAAAAACCGAGGAATCGGACAAAAAAGCAGGGGCTTCTTCATAAAAACAGCGGACAGAAGAAAATTTTTTCCAAAGATTCACCGGTTTGCTGCTGCCGCAGCCGAACACCTGCTGAAGCCAAATCCAGTATACCCGATTTTCGTCCATCCCGCTCCCCTCCTTTTCCCTGTTTTGTGAGGATTATCGAACCATTTCCCACATGAGGATTGCCGATGAAGCTGCCGCGTTCAAGGATTCCGCCCGGCCCTCCATAGGAATCGTTACCCGGCGGCAGCACGCCTTGATTGTCTCTGGCAGCAGGCCGTTCCCTTCATTGCCCACCAGCATTACCG
>DYBQ01000119.1:3788-4453 GCA_019418545.1 Clostridiales bacterium
GCATTACCGAGCCCTTTGGGAATTTACACTCGGTCACTTTTTCGGCGGACGCGTCCGGCACGGCGGCAAAAGTGGAAAGCCCCTTTTGATGAAGCTTTAAAGCACAGGCGGCAAATTCCCCACCTTCATACACCGGCAGACGGAAAGCCGCCCCCATCCCTGCCCGCAGGGTTTTGGGGCTGAACACATCGCAGCAGGCGCCAAAAAGAACCAGCCCGGAAATCCCCAGCGCTTCGGCAGTACGCATTACGGCGCCCAAATTGCCCGGGTCCTGCAAATTCTCCACGGCAATATATTTCCCCTCCGGCAAAAGCGCTTCAAAAGTCTTCTTTTCCGGCATACGGCATACGGCAAAAACCCCCTGGCTGTTTTTCGTGTCAGAAAGCAGCTCTGCGGTATGGGGCTCCACCGAATACACTTCCCGCGCTTTTTCCATCAGCGGCTCGATATATTCCCGATATTTTTCTTTTGCCTTTTCCGTAAAAAACAGCCGTTCTACCGGGGTGCGGCTTCGCAATGCGTCATAGCACAGTCTTGCGCCCTCCACGACAAAAAGGCCCTGTGCCCTTCTGTTTTCCACAGAACGCACGAGCCCGGCAGTTTCTTTGATAAGTTCGTTTTTCCGGCTTGAAATGTGTGTGACCATGTGTGATGCGTGTCCTTCC
>DYBQ01000119.1:4463-6277 GCA_019418545.1 Clostridiales bacterium
CCAAAATGCAAGCTAAAAGATACGCCCGGAGCCGGAGCCCCGAGCGCACTGACAGCTTATTAGAGAGCAGCCTTGGCCTGCTCGACCAGAGCCTTGAATGCGGCTTCGTCGGCGATGGCGATTTCGGACAGCATCTTGCGGTTCAGCGTGATGCCAGCCTTTTTCAGACCGTTCATGAAAGTGGAATAGTTGATGCCGTTCATCTTGCAGGCAGCAGAGATTCTGGTAATCCACAGACGGCGGAAATCTCTCTTTCTGTGCTTACGGCCGATGTATGCATAGTTGCCGGACTTCATAACAGCCTGCTTGGCCATTTTGAAGTGTCTGCTCTTGGAACCCCAATAGCCTTTTGCCAGCTTCAGAACCTTTTTTCTTCTCTTGCGGGTCATCAACGCGCCTTTTACACGTGCCATTTCTTATACCTCCAACAAAATTATAGGAATCAATGAGTAAAAATCTTATTTGTAGGGCAGGAGTCTCTTTACCTGACGGACATTGGTCTTATCCGCAACGGTGGTGCCGCGCAGAGCACGCTTGGTCTTGCGGGTTTTGCCGTGGCCGTTGAGCAGGTGGCTCTTGTTGGCATGAGCACGGATGACCTTACCATTTTTAGAAATCTTGAAGCGCTTTTTTGCGCCGCTGTGAGTCTTAATCTTGGGCATGACTGCTCCTCCTTAGAAGTGTATATTATTTGACGGGCTTGGGGGCAAGGAACATCAGCATGTTTCTTCCCTCAAGCTTTGCCGGCTTTTCAACGCTTGCAAACTCGGCGCAGGCTTCTGCAAACCGGCGCATGGTTTCATAGCCGTGCTCTGGGTGGCCCATTTCGCGGCCGCGGAACCGGATAGAAACCTTGACCTTGTTGCCATCCTCCAAAAAGCGCTTGGCATGACCCAGCTTTGTGTTAAAATCATGGGTGTCAATGTTGAGAGACAGACGAATTTCCTTGATTTCAACCACGCGCTGATTCTTCCGGGCTTCCTTTTCCCGTTTGGCCTGTTCAAAACGGAACTTGCCGTAGTCAATAATCTTGCACACCGGGGGCTTGGCCTGGGGCGCGATTTTTACTAAATCCAGGTTGCGGGCAAAGGCTTTCTCCAGTGCCTGACTGGCGGACATAATGCCCAGCTGAGAACCGTCGGAATCGATGACGCGGACTTCCTTATCGCGGATTTCTTCGTTAATCTGCAGTTCCTTGTTGCTAATGGGTAAGCACCTCCAAAACACGTAGTCATCAAAACAAAAGCACGGACAACATTTTGTCCGTGCGTCAATGCTCAGAAAAGCGCAGAGCTGCCGCTCTGCCTGCCTTACTTCCTATTGACCCGTGCAGACAAAACCCCACAGGTGAGAACTTGGTGTCCGTTCTTCTTTGTTTAACCTTTGTTATTATACACGCCTGCATCCCTGCTGTCAAGAAAAATTTTTCCAAACCGGCGCATATTTTTTCCTTCCAGGAACAGAATATCCTATATCCGGCAAAAAAGCAAGCGTATCGGAGGTTTTTTCATGATTATTTCCTTTTTGCGCACCATTTTGCTGTACATAGTCATTTTGGCTTCGGTACGGCTGATGGGAAAACGCCAAATCAGCGAGCTGCAAACCTCGGAGCTGGTCGTCACCCTTCTCATCTCCGACATTGCGGCCATCCCCATGCAGAACACCGGCCAGCCTCTGGCAAGCGGCTTTATCCCCATCGGTGTGCTGGTGATGTGCGAAATCGCCGTTTCGGTTTTTATGCTCAAAAGCGGGAAGTTCCGCCGCCTGGTTTGCGGCAAGCCCATTGTCCTCATTCAAAACGGCCAGGTGGACCA
>DYBQ01000012.1 GCA_019418545.1 Clostridiales bacterium
ATATATCGTCAACAATGTCAAGAAATAACAATTAAATAATTTTTCGATTTTTACCTATGAATCGTTTGTTATATCTTTCACAGCCATGAAAAATTTTTATAATTACTTTCTTGACAACATGGGGAAAATCACGGTATCATATAGATGGGAAATCGAATGTTGTCCACAAACTACTTAATTTTAGAGCAAGTCCTCTCGAACTATCCGGACTTCTCAGAAAGGAAGAATCTGCCATGAATGTTAACATCGCAATTGGTGCGAAAGTTAAACAACGCCGCACCGAAAAGAAAATGACCTTAAAGCAGTTGGGCGAAAAGACAGGATTATCTGTAGGCTTCCTGTCACAGTTCGAACGCGGTCTGTCTTCTATTGCTCTCGATTCTCTCGAAAAAATCTCCAGAGTATTGGAATCTCCGCTGTCTGAATTGTTTGAAGAGCATGAAAACCCCTCTTCTTCCGACCCTGTTATTCACGGAATGTCTCTGCGCTGCGAAAGCATCAACGAACGGGCTTATCAGAATGCCCTGAAAACACCTGGAGAAAACTTCCAGATGGCTCCCAAGCTGATGACTCTTTTGCCTTTGCCTGCCGATGCAGAAATGCCGCAAATGTCAAGCCATGACGGCGAAGAATTTATCTATGTTTTAGAGGGCGTTGTTACCTTTGTTATGGAAAACAAAGAGCACACCCTTTATCCCGGAGATAGCATCCATATTCGCGCAAAGAAAGAGCATTGCTGTGTAAACCGCACGGGCCTTATTGCAAAATATCTGGTTATCAACATGTCGAATCCCCAGGCCTGATAAAACAGGATGTAAAAATCCCTCGAACCCAAAATGGTTCGAGGGATTTTTGTTTTGCATGATAAGTGGTTTATACTTTCCAAATTTCCTCTGCATATTGGCGGATTGTCCGGTCACTGGAAAACTTTCCGGCATTGGCTGCATTCAGCAGGCATTTTTTTGCAAACGCTTCCTGGTTGGCATACTCCCGATTGGCTTTTAAACGTGCGTCACAATAGGGAATAAAATCAAGCAGCAAATAATAATGGTCAGGAGTATGCCAGCTGGCTCCTTCAGTGAGAGCTGTATACAGCTCTTTAAACATCCCATTTCCCCCGTCAGAAAAAGTCCCGTCAACAAGGGTTTCCACAACCCGGCGAATTCGGGGATTTTCTTTCAAAATCTTTTTGGGGCAATAGGCAGCTTTCACGGCTTCAAAGTCTTCCACCCGTGCTCCAAATATATAGTTATTCTCTTCCCCTGCCTGCTGTGCAATTTCAATGTTAGCGCCATCCCATGTTCCCAGTGTTACTGCACCGTTCAGCATAAACTTCATATTACTGGTACCACTGGCTTCTGTTCCGGCAGTTGAAATCTGTTCGGATATATCCGCCGCAGGAATCAGCTTTTCCGCATAAGAGACATTATAATTCGAGACAAACAGCACCTGCATTTTCTGGTTAACATCCGCATCGTGATTTACCAGATTGGCAATCTCGTTAATATATTTGATAATGGCTTTTGCACGGAAATAGCCCGGTGCCGCCTTTGCACCAAACAGGAATACCGTTGGGGTAAAGTCTGTAAGAGTGCCATCCTTGAGGGCAAAATAAATATCCAAAATGGAGAAAGCATTGAGCAGCTGGCGTTTGTATTCGTGAAGCCGTTTAATCTGCACATCAAAAAGGAAATCGGTGTTCAGTCCAAAATGGTCATGCTCCCACACATAGTGAGCCAACTGATTTTTCTTTTCTTTCTTAATCACCATAAACTGCCGCAAAGAATTGATGTCTCCGGCATAAGGAATGAGCTTTTTCAGCTCGTCCAAATTGGTCAGCCAACCGCTTCCAATGCGCTCGCTGATAAAGGAAGCAAATTCCGGGTTGCACAGCCCCAGCCAGCGGCGCTGGGTTATTCCGTTGGTTTTATTATTAAAGCGCTCAGGATACAGCTCATACCATTCCTTCAAAGCCGTTTCTTTGAGGATTCTCGTGTGAATTTCCGCCACACCATTGGTGGAATGGGATGCATAAATCGCCATTCGTGCCATGTGTACCATATTCCCATCTACAATCGCATATTGTGACAGCTTTTCCCGGGAAATCCCTTTTCCTGCAAGTTCCCGCTTTAGTGCATGATTCAGCATTACCACATAAGGATACACCTGGGGCAGCACATCGCTGAACATTTCTGCACCCCATTTTTCCAGTGCTTCGGGCATAATGGTATGGTTGGTATAGGCAAAAACCTTTATCGCAATGGCAAAGGCTTCGTCAAAGCTCATGAGTTCTTCTTCCATCAGAATCCGCAGCAGCTCTGGAATGGCAACAGTAGGATGGGTATCATTGAGCTGTATGGCCCAGCAATCGGCAAAGCGAGAAAAATCATGGCCAAATTCTTGCCGATAACGGCGAATGATACATTGTAATGTAGCGCTGGAGAAGAAATATTGCTGTTTCAGACGCAGGCGTTTTCCTTCCATGGTGTCGTCATTGGGATAGAGGCAAGCAGAAATGGCTTCTGCTTCGTTACGGTTTTTCACAGCTTCACCATATTTTTGCTGGTTGAACAGCTCAAAATTAAAACCGTCCACTGCTTCTGCCTGCCACAAACGCAGGGTATTTACGGTTTTTCCGCCATAACCAATAACAGGCATGTCATAGGGCACTGCCCATACATCCTGTCCGCGAAAATGAATTTTTTCCCGCTCCTCTTCCCTGCGAATACTCCACGGGTCACCAAACCTCTGCCAGTCATCGGGGAATTCTTTTTGGAAGCCTCCCTCAATACTTTGACGGAACAGGCCATATTGATACCGAATCCCAAAACCATCCAGAGGGATATTTTGTGTAGCAGCAGAATCCAGGAAACAAGCTGCCAGCCGTCCCAAACCGCCATTTCCCAGCGCCGGGTCATCCACCTCGTCAAAGAGCTCGGGAGAAACACCGTTTTCCCGCAGCAGGTCAAGGGCTTCTTTCAAAAGGCCCATATTAAACAAATTGGAATTGACCATCCTGCCAATCAAAAATTCAGCGGAAAGATAGCAGGCGCGGCGGCCTTTGGGAAACGGCTCCCAAGTTTTGCGCACCCGGTTTAGGGCAGCCTGGCTCACAGCTTGATATACAGATTTTACCGGTGCTTTGGAAATGGGAAGGGATGTTTCCATTTTCAAAGCGTCGAGAATTTCAGTTTGAAACGGGGTCATAAGGAATCCTCCTTTATTGATTTATACTTTATTTTTGCTTTATAGCTTCTTCATGTATCTTCTTATTTTTTGGCTTTTTTCTCAGCGGTTTTTTTATCACAACGGCAATAAAGCTCTGTCAGTTCCCGAATTTTTTTTGCCAACTCTTCACTGGCCGCTCCGTGCTTCATCCGCCACATCCAGTTGCCTCCCAGTGTAGAGGGCGTGTTGATTCTGGCTTCGCTGCCCAAATTCAAAAAGTCCTGCATAGGAACCACAGCCAAGTTTGCCACACTGGCAAAAGCAGCCCGGATAAACGCCCATGCACCATCCTGATTCCTGCGAATGTTCAAATATTTCTTGGCAAACTGCACGTCCTTGCGGCCTGCACTGGTAAACCATCCGGCAGTGGTATCATTATCATGGGTACCGGTATAGACCACGCAGTTTTTTTCATAATTATGGGGCAGATAATCGCTCTCTTCTCGGGAATCAAACGCAAATTGCAGCACCTTCATACCCGGGTATCCCGAAGCCTTTAACATCTTTTTGACGTCTGGGGTCAGATATCCCAAATCCTCGGCAATCAAATTCATTTTCCCCAGTTGTTTCTTTACCGTCCTAAAGAAATCAATCCCCGGGCCTTTGCGCCATTCACCATTGCGGGCAGTTTTGTCACCATAGGGAATGGCATAGTAGCCAGAAAATCCGCGGAAATGGTCAATGCGGGTCACATCAAACAATTTGACGTTGTGGCGCAGACGTTTTACCCACCAGGCATAGTCGTTTTTCTTCAAGTCGTCCCAGCGATACAAGGGGTTTCCCCAAAGCTGGCCATCGGCAGAAAAAGCATCTGGCGGACATCCTGCCACATCAATCGGCCGGCAGTCCTCATCCAGTAAAAACACCTCTGTATCCGCCCAGGTATCGGCGCTGTCCAGCGCTACATATATGGGGATATCACCGATTAGCTTTATGCCGTTTTGATTGGCATAGCTGCGCAGTTTTGTCCACTGGTCATAAAAATGGTATTGCAGAAAACAATAAAAATCAATTTCCTCTGTCAGTTCTTCCCTATATTTTCTCATGGCCGCTGGCCTGCGCAGACGGATATCCTCATCCCACTCTGTCCAGGAGCGATTTCCCATGGTGGATTTGACTGCCATATATAATGCATACTCTTCAATCCAGAAAGCCTGTTCCTTCCGAAACTTCCCAAGTTCCGGCGCATCCTTGCCCCGAGCAAAAGCTTTTTTTAGCAGTAAAAAACGGGCATCCCACACAGCTTTATAGTCCACCTGCTCGGGATTGTCTCCCCACTCATATGCCTCACATTCCTCTTTTGTAAGCAATCCCTCTTCACACAGCATATCCAAGTCGATGAAATATGGGTTTCCAGCAAAGGTTGAAAAACTCTGATAGGGGCTGTCCCCATAGCTGGTGGGGCCGATAGGAAGCACCTGCCAGTAGCTTTGGCCTGCCTCTTTTAAAAAATCCACAAATTTATAGGCACTTCGTCCTAACGTTCCAATTCCATAGGGGGAAGGCAAACTGCTCACTGGCAGTAAAATTCCACTTGCACGCATAAAAATCCTCCTTTATATTCCCTGCTGCGCTCCTTTTTTTCCATTTTTAGGCATCAAAATGATTGATGAAGTTTTACACTGCTATGTTTTTTTATGAATCAAAGCGTTTTTTTATTATACTCGTTTCCTTTAATAATTTAAACCCTTTGGACAAAAATATTTTTATTTTGACTTTCAAATTATACAAACTGTCTTTTACTTCTGATATACACTGCCAGATTTCTTTTGAAATCCGATATTTTTTGAGTTTTTACATTTTTTTCAAAAAAAACAGGTTATCGCCTTTAGAATCCTTCGGGTGTTACAAAAAATTCATGACTTTCCTGCTGGAATCGCGTATAATTGGTAAGTAAACTATTGAAAAAGTATCCTTGCCGATTTATGGCAGGTTTACCATTTTGTAAGGAGGATTTTCATGCCTGCTGGAAAAATCCTGGTTGTTGATGACGACCAGAACATTTGTGAACTTCTTCGTCTGTATATCGAAAAGGAAAATTTTGAAGTGGCGGTAGCCAATGACGGACGCCGCGCCCTGGAACTTTTCGACACCTTTTCTCCCGATTTAATTCTGCTGGATATTATGCTTCCTGAACTGGACGGCTGGCAGGTATGCCGGGAAATCCGCAAAAAATCTCAGTGTCCCATTATTATGCTCACAGCCAAAGGAGAAGTCTTTGACAAAGTTCTGGGGCTGGAGTTGGGCGCTGATGATTATGTGGTAAAACCCTTTGAAACCAAAGAGGTGGTTGCCCGGATTAAAGCGGTGCTTCGCCGCATGGGGAAAAACTCTTCAGATACTGTAAAAGAGGTTAAATACGACAAATTATCCATCAACCTGACCAACTATGAGCTCAAAGTCAACGGTGTTCAAATTGACACTCCTCCCAAAGAAATGGAGCTTATCTACCATTTGGCCAGCAATCCCAACCGTGTTTTTACCCGCGACCAGCTGCTGGACGAGGTGTGGGGCTTTGACTATTATGGAGACTCCCGTACGGTTGACGTTCATGTAAAGCGTCTGCGTGAAAAACTGGAAGGTGTCTCTGATAAATGGTCTCTCAAAACCGTATGGGGTGTTGGATATAAATTTGAAGTTAAAGAATAATTGGTATCTATTTTGGGCCGGCCGGGAGGTGACAAAACTCTATGGGAGAACCCCAACAAAAAACACTCTTTAAAAAATATTTACGCATTACGCTTTCTATTGTATTGGCCAGTTTTCTCCTTTTAGGAGTTGTCATGTTAGTCTTTGTTTCCCGGTATTGGGAATCGGAAAAAAAGGATTTGCTCAAAAAGAATGCCCAATCCATGGCCCGTATGGCACAATCTGCCGCCTACTACAACGAAGACCGCGGCCGGTATGAGCTTAACAGCAATATGGAAGTTGTCATTCGCAGCTTTTCTGAAAATGCTGATGCCGATATTTTTATAACAGATTTGGATGGCCGCCGTTTGATAGGTACATATTCTAACAGTAATACCGAAAGCGATAGGGTCGTAGACTCTTCTGTGATGAGGCAAGTGTTGGGAGGCGGCTATGAAGGACAGGGAACTCTTTCGGGAACCTATCGGGAATCTTATTATATTGTTGGAGAACCTATTCTGATAGACGACATTCCCGTAGGGGCAGTATTTGTAACTTCCAGCATTCATTCTGTCAGCAGTTATCGGATGGAAGTTCTGCGGATGTTTTTACTTGCTGCCATTGCTGCTTTTATGGTTACTTTCTGTGTCGTATGGGTATTTTCCTATCAGCTGGTAAAGCCTTTGCGCCAAATGTCCGCTGCCGCCAAAAGCTTTGGAGAAGGAGATTTCTCCATGCGTGTTCCTGTTACCAGCAATGATGAGATTGGTGAATTGGCTACTGCTTTTAACAACATGGCGGCCTCCTTGGCCAGCGGAGAAAACATGCGTCGAAACTTTATTGCTAACGTTTCTCACGAGCTAAAAACTCCCATGACCACAATCGCCGGTTTTATCGATGGTATTTTAGATGGAACGATTCCGCCTGAACGGCAAGCTCATTATCTGCGCACCGTTTCTCAGGAAGTAAAGCGTCTTTCCCGCCTGGTACGTACTATGCTGGACCTTTCCCGTATCGACAGCGGCGAACTCCATCTGCGTCCTGCCCGGTTTGATTTGACCAATACGATTTTGGTGGCAATTTTATCTTTTGAAAAACCTATTGAAGAAAAACAATTGGAAATCCGCGGTCTGGAACACGCCGAAAGCCTGTTTGTCGATGGAGACCCGGATATGCTTCATCAGGTCGTGTATAACCTGTTTGAGAATGCCGTTAAGTTTACAAATCCCGGCGGTTATATTGAAATCCAGGTAGAAGACGGCGCTGACCGGACTACTGTGAGTATTCGCAACAGCGGGCATGGAATTGAACCTGATGAAATTCGCATGATTTTTGACCGTTTCTACAAAACTGATAAATCCCGAAGCCAAGATAAGAACGGCATGGGATTAGGGCTTTATATTGTAAAAACGATTATCCATCTGCATGGAGGCGAAATTACCGTCAGCAGTATCGTTGACCAATATACCCAATTTAGCTTTTGGATTCCGAAACGGCCGGAAAGTACTCATAATAAGGATTCTGTGCAAAAAAAGGAATCACTCCCTAAAAAAAGCAAAAAAAATAACGGGCGGAAAAAAAGCAATAAACCCCATCATCGGGAGCTTTCTTCTCCCCCAGTTTCCTCTTCCAAAAACGAATCTCCACCCTCGGAAAGGAATGACGCGCAATGACGGATACACCATGGAAAGACTCCAATACTTCTTCTGAGCCGGATGATTCCTCCGACTCCCTGCAATTCCCTACAGTTTCTTTTGATGAAGAATCGTCATCCTCTTCTTCACCTTCAGAAGAAGCTCCAGATGACAGAGAAATTTTTAGCGGCCGTAAGCCAGATTCTTCTGTAAGGCCAGGCCAATGGCAGCAATCATCCCCATTTAAGGAGGATGAATACCGCACACATCCCGACGCAAATCCCCAAGAATCATCTACTGCTGAAAACAGCACTTCTGCGATACCGGAAGCCCCGCCCGAGAATCCTTCTTCTGAGGCATCACCGCCCCAGTCAGCTGAGCCACAGGCTTCTCCTAAAAAAGAAGATATCCCTGGTCCAGTGCCTGGAGACGTATTTACGCCAGATTCTTCCTCTCAAGGCGCCAATCCCTATGCTCACAGAAACGGTGGTTACGACTCTGGCCCTTATGGCCCTCAGCAAACAGGGTCGCCATTTTATACTCCTCCTGGATACTCCCCCTATAACGATTCCCGCCAACCTCCTACCTATTCTCCTATGGGTGGCACATGGGACAACCCACCTGCACCTCACCGTCCAGGGCGTCAGCAAAAAATTTATTTAGGGGTTATAGGATTGCTGGCAGTTTTCCTCATAGCAGGATTTATTGTTTATGGGATTTCTTCTTCCGTTTTTGGGGACCCTGATTCTCCCCCATTATTTACAGAATCTTCTTCTGCTCAGGATGAAGAAAATCCTGTAAGTTCTCAAACTGAAAGCTCTACCCCTTCATCAACATCCCCACCAGTTGTTTCTGAAAACACCCCTTCCATTGAAATTCAGGAACTTCCTTCCAGTAACCCCCTAACTGCTAAAGAGGTTTATCAAAAAGTTTCTCCTTCTGTTGTAGGAATTGTCTCTACCATCACAGATGAAGAAGGAAATTCCACTACTGACCAGGGAAGCGGTATTGTCGCAACAGAAGATGGCTATATTATCACGAACAGTCATGTAGTAAACGATTCCCGCAGTACGCAGGTAAAAGTCGTTACCAAAGACGACGAGGAATACACTGGAACCGTTGTGGGGTATGACCGGAATACGGATTTGGCAATCGTTAAGATTGATGCGGAGGGCTTAGTCCCAGCCGAATTTGGTGATGCCGACGCAATGGAAGTTGGAGATACTGTTCTCGCAATTGGAAATCCCGGCGGCCTGGATTATGCCAGCTCCATGACCCGGGGAATTATCTCTGCATTAAATCGAAAGCTCAGCTCAAACAGTGATAATGGGATGACTTATATTCAAACCGACGCAGCCATTAACCCTGGAAATTCTGGCGGCGCATTGGTAAATGAATATGGACAGGTGATTGGCATCAATTCCAGTAAGCTGGTTGCAGAAGATTTTGAAGGGATGGGGTTTGCCATTCCTGTAAGCAAAGCGCAGGATATTTTAAACAGCCTGATAAAAGTTGGTTATGTGGAAGGCAGAACCCGTTTAGGGATTACCGGAAGAGATATTACCGCACAGCAGGCTGAATTTTATGGCGTACCCCAAGGATTTTTGATTATGGAAATTGGGGAAGACAGTAATATAGGTACTGCCGGCGGACAGGTTGAAGACATTATCTGTGCGATTAACGGGGAAACCGTAACCTGTCTTTCTGACATTTCCGCAATTCTAATGGAATTTTCTCCTGGAGACGAAATCACATTGACTGTCTATCGGCGTTCAGAAGAAAGAGAATTAGATTTAACCATTACACTGTTGGAAGACAAAGGGGAGACCCAATCCAACAACTGATATTGCTTTTATACTTTGCCTATAAATAAGAAGGGAAGTGCCGCAGGGAGCATTCCTTGCAGCATTTCCCTTTTAATGCTTATACTCTATTTTGGGAAGGATTATCTTATGACTAACTCTTTATGGAATTTTCGTCCTGTTTCCCGGCTGCTTGCAGGAATTGTTTTTGCTGCAATCCTTTTGGGAACTTTGCCCGCTTGTACACCTGAAAATTCATCTTCTGATGTTTCGCAATCCTCGCAGAGCACCTCTGCAACGGAAGAATCGCTCCCTTCTGCAACGGAAGACCCTGCTTTAAAAGGGGAAGGAAGTGTTTCTCTTCTGGAAAATTTAGGCTCACCAGAAAAAGGATTTGTTTTTTCGGGTGCTTCCTGGTTCACTTCCCGAGAGCAATATCTTTCGGCTCTCTCGAACTTGTGGCCAGAGGTGGGACAGGGAGATTGTACCGCCGAATATGAAGACAGCTCCAGCGGAGTGTATCTGACACAGGGCATGGCACAGTTTACCGACTTTGCCTATTCTGCGGCTTTTCGAATTACGGAAACCGGTGGAGAAGTAACAGCCTGCTCATATGTTTTTACCTTTGATAAATCCGAAAAAGAGGACTATATGGCAGCCTTTTTACAGGCGCGGGATATGCTCACGGAAACTTTTGGCGGAGCCGATGAAGACATCCCTGCTTTTGATGCTGAGTTTCCTAATGGAGCCACCTGGTATGGGGATGACGGAAGCGGGCTGGGATTGACTGATACCTCTGCTGATTCGTATCAATTCGAAATTTCCCTCTCTGCTCCACAAGCTCAAGGATAAGTTACCAAGGTATGGAAAGGAATGTGTTATCATGATTGGTATTATTGGCGCAATGGAAATTGAAATTCAGGAACTGCGGGAATTGATGGAAGACCGGCAAAGTGAAACGATTAGCGGAATCCGTTTTGATTGGGGCATGATTCAGGGGGTACTGTGTACTTTAGCTGTGTGCGGCCCTGGAAAGGTTAATGCAGCGGTATGTGCTCAAGCCATGATTATGCGATTCCATCCCCGCCTGATTATTAACACCGGAGTAGCCGGAGGAATTGGAGAAGGCATCCACATTCATGATGTGGTTATTGCCACAGCTGTGGTGCAGCACGATATGGATACCTCCCCCATTGGCGACCCAGTTGGGCTGATTTCCGGCATCAATCTGGTTGAGATTCCTGCTGACGAAGCAGCGTCTTCCCTTTTAGCTTCTAAAGCAGAGCAAATCTATCAGGGCGGAGTATTTCGAGGCATTATTGCAACCGGTGACCAGTTTATTGCCGACCGGCAAAAAATGCGTGCCATTTCCCAGCAATTTTCTGCCATGGCTTGCGAAATGGAAGGCGGAAGTATTGGTCAGGTGTGCTATATGAACCAGACTCCTTTTGCCATTCTGCGCGCGATTTCCGATAATGGGAATGATGAGGCGGTTGACGATTATCCCCGCTTTGCCAAAGAGGCAGCTGCCCGTTCCATTTCCCTTCTAAATGCTTCCCTGTCGGAGCTGGACGCATCCATATAAAACAAATTATGAGGAAAAGAAGGTGGCGTAGTGAAACTATATGATATTTCCCGAGAACTCTTTTCTACACCGGTATATCCCGGAGACCCTGCGCCAAAATACGAAAAGATTTGCCGCATTTCCATGGGAGACCTGTGTAATCTTTCAGGTTTTTTCACTGGCTGCCATGGTGCAACCCACATTGACGCTCCCCTCCACTTTATTGAGGAAGGTACCTCTATTGAGCAAATGCCTTTGGAGCCTTTTTTTGGCCCATGCCGTGTGGTGACTGCCAATGGAATTCTTACCGGGCAGCAAATGGAGCAGCTTCGCCTTTATCCCGGCCTGCGTCTTTTATTCCGCGGCGGGGCTTTCCTTTCCAAAAGTGCGGCCTTTGTGCTTGCAGATGCCGGAGTCGCTCTGATTGGCACAGACCAACAGTCTATTGCGCCCGCTGGTGACGAGGAAGCTCCCCATATAGAATTGTTATCCCGGGGAATCCCTCTGTTAGAAGGGCTGTATTTGGATGATGTTGCTGATGGCATCTATACACTTTGCGCTTTTCCTCTCAAGCTTCAGGGGTTAGAGGCTTCCCCTGTCCGTGCTGTTTTAATAAGGACATAGTTTGAGCCGCCCACTTTTATAAAAAGTTGGGCGGACTTTACCTTTCTTAGGAAAAATGCCGTTTTGTCGGGGATTTTGTTCAAGGATTCTTCTTCCCTTTCCCGTCAATTCGTGGTATAATGGTCAAGGTTTGGCAGGTTTTCCTGTCATTATGTTGTACGCTGGTATTTGCCTGCGTATTGGATAAACAACACCGCGGTTCCTTTTTGTCCCCCCGTATCGGGCCGCTATGTGAATTTGGGGAGGAATATAGTATACGGCCTGGGATTTCGGCCGGGAAAGTGTGGTAGTACAATGAAAAATATCCTGACTTCCCTTTTCGGCAACTACAGTAAGAGGGAACTGAAACGTATCCAGCCTATTGTAGATTCCGTTTTGGATTTGGAAGAAAAATATCTTGCTATGAGCGATGAAGAATTGCAGGCACAAACCGGGATTCTGAAAGAGCGTTTGGCTGATGGCGAAACAACCGATGATATTTTGCCCGATGCCTTTGCTGTTTGCCGGGAAGCTACTCGCCGTGTATTGGGAACCCCTCACTTCCCGGTACAGATTACCGGTGGTATTGTCCTGCACCAGGGCCGTATTGCCGAAATGAAGACCGGTGAAGGTAAAACCCAGACCGTGATTCTGCCGGCTTATCTGAATGCTCTTACTGGAAAAGGCGTCCATGTGGTCACCGTTAACGACTATCTGGCCCGCCGCGACAGTGAATGGATGGGTAAGGTTTATCGCTGGCTGGGCCTCTCTGTGGGACTGATTTGCCACGACATGCCCAATGAAGAGAGAAAGAAAGCCTATCAGGCTGATATTACCTATGGTACCAATAATGAGTTCGGTTTCGACTACCTGCGGGACAACATGGTGATTTATAAAGAGCGCAAGGTACAGCGCGGCCATTTCTTTGCCGTGGTGGACGAAGTGGACTCTATTCTGATTGATGAAGCCAGAACTCCTCTGATTATTTCCGGCCAGGGAGATAAATCCACCGAGCTGTATACCATTGCAGACCATTTTGCACGTGGGTTAACGGTAACACGGGTAGCAGACCTGAATGAAAAAGAGGATAACGACGAGCTGTATCAGGACTGCGACTATCTTGTAAATGAAAAAGCAAAAACCGCTACCCTCACCCCCAGAGGTGTTAAAAAAGCGGAGCAGTACTTTAATATCGAAAACCTTACAGATGCCGATAATATCACACTTCAGCACCACATCAACCAGGCAATTAAAGCCCATGGCGTTATGCAGAAGGACATTGATTATGTGGTAAAAGACGGCGAAGTTATCATTGTTGATGAGTTTACCGGCCGTTTGATGTATGGCCGCCGCTATAATGAAGGTCTCCATCAGGCTATTGAGGCTAAGGAAGGCGTAAAGGTTGCCCACGAAAGCAAAACCCTGGCTACCATTACTTTCCAGAACTTCTTCCGCCTGTATGAGAAGCTTTCCGGTATGACCGGTACGGCTATGACCGAGGAAGAAGAATTCCGGGAAATTTATAAGCTGGACGTAGTGGAAATCCCCACCAACCGTCCCATGATTCGTCAGGACTTCCCCGACGTAGTGTATAAAACCGAGAAAGCCAAATTTAATGCCGTTATTGACGACATTGAAGAGCATCACAAAATGGGACAGCCCATTCTGGTCGGTACCATTTCCATTGAAAAATCCGAAGAGCTCAGTGCCCTGCTCAAACGCCGCGGCATCAAGCATCAGGTGCTGAATGCAAAATATCATGATAAGGAAGCTGCCATCGTCGCACAGGCTGGTCAAAAGGGCGCTGTGACCATTGCTACCAATATGGCTGGCCGTGGTACCGATATTAAGCTGGGCGGTAATGCCGAGTTTATGGCTAAGGAAGAGATGCGCCGGATGCAGTTCAGCGAAGAACTGATTACGGAAGCAGATGCATTTTCTGATACCGACGATGAAGAAATTTTGGAAGCCCGCCGGGTGTTTGCCGAGCTGGAAGCCAAATATAAGGACCAGATTAAGGATGCTGCCGAAGAAGTCCGTAAAGTAGGCGGCCTGTATATTATTGGTACTGAGCGTCATGAATCCCGCCGTATTGATAACCAGCTGCGCGGCCGTTCCGGCCGTCAGGGCGACCCTGGCATGAGCCGCTTCTATCTGTCTTTGGAAGATGATTTGATGCGTTTGTTCAGCGGTGAGCGCATTAATGCCATTATGGATAAGCTGAATGTGGAAGAGGATACCCCCATTGAATCCAAAATGCTTTCCAATACGATTGAAGGCTCTCAGCGCAAGGTAGAAAGCCGCAACTTTGGCATTCGTAAAAACGTGCTCCAGTTTGACGATGTTATGAACCGTCAGCGTGAAATCATCTATGGCCAGCGTGACCAGGTGCTGGACGGCAAAGATATGCGTGAACAGATTGTACGGATGATTGACGAAGCAATTGCACACAATGTCAATCGGTATCTCCCGGAAGGGAAGGTACATGACAACTGGGATTTGCCTGCTCTGCGGGAGCATTATATGGGCTGGATGATTACCCCCGAAGAGTTCCACTATACCAGTGAAGAACTGGAAACACTGGAGCCTGCTTATTTGGTAGAAAAGCTGCAAGAGCGTGCCCATTTGATTTATGAAGCCCGTGAAAAAATGTTTGGCGAAAAAATGATGCGCGAGCTGGAGCGTGTGATTTTGCTGAAGAACGTGGATATTTTGTGGATGGACCACATTGACGCCATGGAAGAACTCAAGCGCGGCATCCATCTGCGGGCTTATGCGCAGCATGACCCTGTTGTGGAATATCGTCTGGAAGGCTTTGAAATGTTCGATGAGATGATTGCCACGATTCGTGAAAATACTGCCAGAATGATTCTCACCGTACAAATCCGCCGTCAGGAAGAGCCTCCCAAGCGTGAGGAAGTAGCAAAGCCTACCGCTACCAGTGCTGATGGAACAGACGTAAAACGTCCTGTGCGCAGCAACAAAAAGCCCGGGAGAAATGACCCCTGTCCTTGCGGAAGCGGCCTTAAATATAAAAAGTGCTGCGGGAAAAACGAATAAATAATAAAACCAAAAAAGGTGCCGGCAGGAAATCCTGCCAGCACCTTTTGGTTTATGATTATTCTGCTGTAGAGACACCGTTTTTCACATTGCAGCACAACTCTCCAATCCACCCAAGCGTGTAGGTTGTACGGAAATAACGAATCATACCAAATGTCTCCAAAAGGGCACAGACTTTATCCGCACAGGAAACCACAAAGCTTTCTCCATGGCGGGGGAAATCTCGAAAAGTCAGCGGCCACATATGAGTGCGAATAATTTCTTCTTCCAAACAGGTTGGGGAAAAATATTTTCGGGCATTATACAAAGCTATTTTTGGATGAGTAAAACCATGAAGTCCCGGATAAGGATTTGGTTTATGCCAGTCATATAAAAACAAATCATGAAGCAAACCACCCCGGGCTGCTGCATAGAAGTTGAGTCCTATCATTCGGCAAATCAAATAGCTCAAAAACGCTACCATTAAACAGTGCTCCAAGGTAGAAACATCTCCATGCTGAGTAAACTGCTGCATCGTGCGTACACTTGGGGCCTCTATCAAATCTCTGATACAAAATCGAAACCCTTCAATCCATCGAGAAATCATGGGAATCCCCCCTTTCTGTATGACTTTCTACATTTATAGTATAACAGAAACACCCCGGAAATAACAGTAGTTTCCGGGGTGTTTCTTATTTTAATTGATAGGGATTTTATTTAGAATATTTTTTATATCCGGGATGACGGCCAGTTACCTTATAGTTAGCACGCATAGAAATCAGCCGGTCAATGTTCTCCCGGGGCAGCTCTTTGGCGCCGCCCAGCAGATGAGCGTTCAGGCTGATTTTGGCAAACAGCTCCAGTGTTTCCATGCGGTAATAGGCGGTAATCAGGTCAGCACCCACAGAAAGTGCGCCATGGTTTGCCAGCAGCACCACGTCGTGTTCTCCCAGATAGGGGGCAATCGCCTCAGGAACCTCGTTGGTGGAAGGAGTACCGAAGGGAGTCACCGGCACGGAGCCAATTGCAATAATCGTCTCAATCATGGAGTACTCATCCAGCGGCACATGAGCCACAGCATAGCCGGTAGCAGTGGGCGGATGGGCATGTACAACTGCACCCACATCATCGCGCTCCTGATAGCAGCGCAGATGCATTTTGATTTCGGAAGAGGGACGATATCCTTCCAACCCTTCCAGTACATTTCCCTGAGAATCAATGCGCACCAGCTTGTCGGGAGTAATGAAGCTCTTGCTGATACCGGTAGGGGTGGCTAAGAAGGTGCCATCCTCCAGTTTGACGGACACATTGCCGTCGTTGGCGGCTACCCAACCCAGCTGCCACATCTTATGGCACACATCGCAAATCTGCTCGCGAATCTCCATGTATGAAAGCTCCATATGTCATTTCCTTTCTTAAATCATACGATTTTCTTTATATAGAGTTTATTTGCCAATGATATTCTCAAAACGCTTGCGCTGTTCTGCCCAGGCCGCCGCGTTTTGGGGGTGATACCGTTTCAGGTCAGGCATATTTGCCATCACCCGGCGTCCCTGCTCCAAAGATTCAATCTTACCGGCTGCCAGCAGCTGCACCAACACATTTCCCAAAACGGTCGCTTCTGCGGGTCCAGCAGAAACTTCCATTCCGCAGGAATCCGCGGCCATCTGGCAGAGCATCCCGTCTTTGGTGCCGCCGCCTACAATATACAGGGTATCATACTTTTCACCGGTACAGGTACGAAGCAAATCCAATGTCACAGCATATTTCATGGCAAGACTCTCATAAATGCAGCGCACTACCTGTCCATCTGTCTCCGGTACAGGCTGCCCGGTCTTTTGGCAATATTCCCTCACCCGGCGCGGCAAATTGCCGGCAGGCGTAAACACCGGGTCATCCGGGTCAATAAAGCATGTAAACGGCTCAGCAGCTCGAGCCAACATCTCCATGTCATAGTAGCTGCGCTGGATGCCCTCCCGCATCCACTGGCGACGGCTCTCCTGAATGAGCCACAGGCCCGTAATATTTTTGAGGAAAGCGGCACAGTTGTTATATCCGCCTTCATTGGTAATGTCGCAGGCAAGGGATGTTTCATTGATGACCGGCTCTGAAAGCTCGGTACCCATCAGGGACCAAGTTCCGCAGCTGACAAAGGCAAACGGAGAAGATGTAGAAGGTACTGCGGCCATTGCACTTTGCGTGTCATGGCCTGCTACAGCAATAACCGGCACAGGCTCTAGTCCCAGTTCCTCACAAATCGCAGGGGAAAGCTTTCCAACCTCCGAACCGGAGGGTACGATGGGAGTAAGGATATTGCTAGGCAAATCCAGTGCATTCAAAATCTCCTGAGACCACTGGCGGGTGTGGGCGTCCATAAGCTGGGTAGTGGAGGCAGAGGAATACTCTGTCACTTTATTTCCGGTGAGGAGATAAGCAAAAAGGTCAGGCATCAACAGCAGGGTTTTGGCTCGTTTCAGCAGTTCGGGACGCTGTTTTTTCAGGGCTAAAAGCTGAAATACGGTGTTAAACTCCATAAACTGGGTACCGGTAATCTCATAAAAACGCTCTCTGGGCAGCAGCTTAAAGGCTTCTTCAATCATCCCCTGGGTGCGGGCATCGCGATAATGAACGGGGTTTTCCAGCAAATAGCCGTTTTCATCCAGCAAGCCGAAATCCACGCCCCAGGTGTCAATACCAATGCTGTCGAATCCGCCAGCCTGTTTGGCCTTGAGCAGTCCCTGCTTTATCTCAAAAAACAGCCGAAGTACATCCCAGAACAGCGTGCCGTTAACCTCTACCGGGTCGTTGGAGAAACGGTGAATCTCCTCCATCGAAATGGTTTGGCCGTCCCACCGGCACAGCATGGCCCGGCCACTGGAAGCGCCGAAGTCAAAAGCAAGAATCCGGGTTTCTTTCATGGGGGTCACTCCTTTCCAAAAAGAAGGTGCAGCGGCTGACTGCCGCCGCACCTGTATAATTTTGAAGTCTGTTCAATTATTTATACATCGGACCATAGGCAGCGCAGGCACGATAGTCCTGGCCTTCCTTATCCATACCAAAAGCATTCCAGGCAGCCGGGCGGAAGATTTCCTCTTCCGGCACATTGTGCATGCACACCGGGATGCGCAGGATAGAGCACAGGGTAATCAAGTCAGCGCCAATGTGGCCATAGGTAATTGCGCCGTGGTTAGCGCCCCAGTTGTTCATCACATCATAGGCGGACTTGAACGCACCCTTGCCGGTGAGACGGGGGGCAAACCAGGTGCAGGGCCAAGTGTAGTCGGTACGCTTCCACAGGGTATCGGAAACCTCTTCCGGCAGAGCAACCGTCCAGCCCTCGGCAATCTGCATCACCGGGCCAAGACCCTTTACACGGTTGAGGCGCATCATGGTTACCGGCATTTCGCACTTGGTCTCAAAACGGGAAGAATATCCGCCGCCACGGAAATAACCGCGGTCCGCTGCATTCCAGGTGGTTGCCTTCAGGCAGGCTTGTATATCCTCTTCCGTCATTTCCCAGAAGGGCTTCATCACACCGTTGCCATCTGCGTCCTTCACTTCGCCGCAGGCATCAATGCAGGCTGCACCGGAGTTAATCAGGTGAATAAAGCCTTGAGATTCCTTGGCAACGCCTTCCAAATCATAGCCGGTGGCCTTCTTCACAGCCTCGGGGCTCCAGTAGGTACGCACATCGGCGAAAATTTGGGCACGATTGGTGAGAAGCTTACCAAACAGCATGGAAACACCATTGAGGGTATCGTTCTCGGTGGCCAGCACATAGGGCTCCCGTGCGCCGGTCCAGTCGAAGGAGCTGTTGAGCAGGGATTCTGCAAAGTCGCAGTTGGGATAGAAGTCGGTCCACTGGCGCTGACCCTGGAAGCCGCCGGCCAATGCATTGTGGCCCAGGCGCTCTTCCTCGCAGCCTTCGGGCAGGTTGGGATTGCCATTGTACAAATCCTTGATGATGCACATCATCTTGACAACGAACTCCCAGTCCTTTTCCTTCTCTTCGGGGGTCTTCTGCATCCACTCGGGGTTCTTGTCAAAGCCCTCGGGGCAGTTGGCCTTGGTCCATGCCAGTGCCTTCTCAAATTCGTCCTTATCATAAATATCTTCCGTCATGCGGCGGATGATTTCCACCTCGTCCACGGATTCCACGCGCATACCCAGATATTCCTCAAAGAATTCGGTGCTGATGATGGAGCCGCCGATGCCCATGCAGATAGAGCCAATCTGCAAATAGGACTTGCCGCGCATGGTAGCAGCGGCAACAGCAGCGCGGCCAAAGCGCAGCAGCTTTTCCTTTACGTCCTCGGGAATATCGGTGGCATCAGCCTCCTGTACATCATGACCATAAATGCCAAAAGCGGGCAAGCCCTTCTGTGCATGGGAAGCCAGCACGGAGGCCAGATATACTGCGCCGGGACGCTCGGTACCGTTAAAGCCCCACACAGCCTTAATGGTCTGGGGGTCCATATCCATAGTCTCTGCACCATAGCACCAGCAGGGGGTAACCGTCAGGGTGATATCCACACCCTCACGGCGGAACTTATCGGCACAAGCGGCGCTTTCCGGCACGCGGCCAATGGTAGAATCGGCAATCACTACCTTGACCGGCTCGCCATTTGTATAACGAAGATTTTCCTCAAACAGTTTGGCTGCGGCCTTTGCCATGTTCATGGTCTGCTCTTCCAGGGATTCACGAACCTTCAACGGTCCTCTGCGCCCATCAATGGTGGGACGAATTCCGATTACAGGGTATTGTCCAATCAGTCTGCTTTCTGCCATTACGAATCAATCCTTTCCTGAATAAAATATAAAATTTGTTTTCACATACCTCCGGCCAATTGCCGGATTCCGAACAGGTTTGAAAACAACTTTTTCAACCTGAAACTCCTTCCGCAGCGGTCACCCTCACATGTCGGGCTCCGCTCTCCTTACAGCTTGATTATACCCCTTGCCGGCCTTTACTTTCTTGTGATATAATAGCAAAAAATATAAGAATATTCACTTTATTCAGACAGATTGCCTTTGCGCTTTCCAGCTCTGTTCAGAAGATTCTTCCATCTTCTGTTCTTCGCCCATGTTCTAAAGCATATGATATTCTTTTTTTACAAGACAGGACGATTTTCACCGGGAGGGTTATAATGCAATTTTGGGATTATAATGAAAACCGACAGCGGGGAACCCGGGATTTCCCGGTTGAATTCCATCATATTGACAGCCGCCATCCTCGATATACCATGCCCTATCATTGGCATATGGAAAGCGAGCTTCTTCGGGTGCTCGAAGGTCAGCTGACCCTCACACTGGATGAACGAGAACTTGTAGTCGAAGCCGGTGATTTTGTGTTTATCAATGGCGGCGTTCTTCATGGGGGATTCCCGGAAAATTGTATCTATGAGTGTATTGTATTTGATATGCATCCATTTGCAGAAGGGCGGGTTGCCTGCCGTGAATCTCTGGAAGGATTTCTTTCCCACAAGCTGCTGGTACAGGAATATTTTCCAAAAAAACTAGAAGATTTTTCGAGTATACTTGGCGGGCTGTTTCAGTCCGTACAGAAAACAACAACCGGGCATGAATTGATAGCACAAGGATATTTCTATCAGTTTTTTGGCCTTATTTTGCAAACTGGCTCCTATACCTCGGGGCCTTCAGACCCCCGGGGAGGAGACCGGCGGATTCGCCAGCTTAAACAGGCCCTGGAAGTAATTGAGTCCCGATATGATACGGATATTACCCTGCAGGAGCTTTCACAGGCTGCGGGGATGTCTCCCAAATATTTTTGCCGGTTCTTCCGAGCAATGACTCACCGGACTCCTATTGAATATTTAAATTATTACCGTATGGAGAGAGCCAGCTACCTGTTGATTTCTACAGACCTGCCCATTACACAAATTGCCATGGACTGCGGGTTTAATGATTTGAGTTATTTCATCCGTTCGTTTAAAAAATATAAAGGCGTTACTCCAAAACAATATCGAATCTGACAGCTACAAAAGGCTTTTTTAAAGCCTTTTGTACTTCTCTTTTATAGCAGTTCATGATATAATTTAGTTTTGCAATGCAATGATGCAAAGTGGTATTTTATAAAAGGAACCGCGTATTCTGCGCGGGAAAGGATTGGTTTTATGGAAAGCTCCAACAAAAGTATCGCCCATCGGAACGGCAGCTTTAGCTCTTCTTTTGGGTTTATTATCTCCTGTGTAGGCTCTGCGGTAGGGCTGGGAAATATCTGGATGTTCCCCTATCGCTTGGGACAATATGGCGGCGCAGCGTTTCTAATCCCCTATCTGCTGTTTGTTTTCCTTTTTGGATGGGTAGGACTCTCTGCGGAATTTGGCATTGGGCGCTTGGCCCGTACCGGTACGCTGGGCTCTTATCGATACTGTTTTTCGTCAAGACGGGAAAAGGCCGGAAAATTCGGAGAAGCGCTGGGCTGGATTCCACTTTTGGGCTCTTTGGGAATTGCCATTGGATATGCCATCATCTTGGGATGGGTTCTGCGTTCATGCTGGGGCTCCATAACCGGTGAGCTTTTTACTACTGATGCTTCGGTTTATTTCTCACAGGCAACCGGGGAATTCGGCAGCATCCCTTGGCACACCATTGTGGTTGCCATGGTGTGTGCGGTAGCATTGACGGGTGTTTCCAAAGGAATTGAAAAGGTGAGCAAGGTGCTGATGCCGCTTTTCTTCCTTTTGTTCCTCATTGTGGCAATTCGGGTTGCTTTTCTTCCCGGAGCCATGGACGGCTATGCATTTTTGTTCGTTCCGAAATGGGAGGCTCTGCTCAAAGCCGACACCTGGATTATGGCCATGGGACAGGCCTTTTTCTCCCTGTCCATTACCGGCTCCGGTATGATTGTATATGGCGCATATTTGGATAAATCCGCAGATATTCCGGCTGCATCTTTGCGGACGGCTCTGTTTGATACTCTGGCTGCCATGCTGTCCGCACTGGCAATTATGCCGGCTGTTTTTGCTTTTGGAATTGACCCCACTTCCGGCCCCTCGCTGCTGTTCCTCACGCTGCCGGAGATTTTTAAGGAAATCCCCTTTGGCAATGTGTTTGCCATATTCTTCTTCGTATCGGTGGCCTTTGCCGGAATTACCTCTCTCATCAATATGTTTGAAGCAGTTATTGAAAGCTGGCAGAACCGGTTCCGAATGTCCCGAAAAATAGCCGTTGCCCTGTGTGGATTTTTAACACTCATCATTGGGCTTTTTTTGGAAGCAGAGCCCAAGGTGGGAAGCTGGCTGGACTTTGTCTCCATTATTGTGGTTCCAACAGGCGCTGTTCTGGGAGCTGTTTCTATTTATTATATTCTTGGATACCGGCGTATCCGCAAAGAGCTGGAAGAAGGCCGCGAGAAACCTTTGAGCCGGGCTTTTGGATTTGCCGCCCGATTTGTATATGTACCGCTGACTGTACTGGTGCTGATTTTGGGCATTTGCTACGGCGGCATTGGTTAACCCCAACTGAAATGTGAAAAGGAAGTGCCGATATGCCACGCTTTTTTGTTGCCCCGTTTTTGGGGGATGAAACCACAATTGCCGAAGAGGACGGCCGGCATATTGCCCGTTCGCTGCGGATGAAGGTGGGAGAACCATTAACGCTGTGTGACGGACAAGGGACCGACTATCAGTGTGAAATCACCGGCTTTTCGGGGGATGAGGTATTTGTGAGGGTGCTCGAGCGCATTGCTTCTCACAGCGAGCCTTCTGTGAAAGTTACCGTTTATCAGGGGATTCCCAAGGGGGACAAAATGGACAGCATCGTACAAAAAGCGGTAGAGCTGGGCGCCGCTGAAATTGTACCAGTCTATATGCGCCGGTGCGTTTCCCGTCCAGACGAAAAATCAGCTGCCAAAAAAGCGGCCCGCTGGCAAAAGATTGCCGAAGAAGCCGCCAAGCAAAGCGGCCGCGGCTGTTTGCCCCAGGTGCTTTTGCCTATGGAGTTTTCCAAAGCAGCAAAGCGCGCCGCAGAAAATGGGCCGGTACTCCTCTTTTATGAGGGCGGCGGCAAGCCGCTCTCAAAAGCAGTGTCCTCTGGTTGGAAGTCGGTTTCTTTTTTCATTGGCCCCGAGGGCGGAGTGGACGAAGAGGAAGTACGGATTTTAATGGAAGAGGGAGCCTGTAAAGCAACCCTTGGCCCCCGGATTCTCCGCACAGAAACCGCGCCGCTGGCAGCATTGACAGCCATCATGCTGCTGACAGGCAACATGGAATAACGGGGAGGCGTTTTGTATGAAAACCGCACTGATTACCGGGGCTTCCCGGGGAATTGGGGCTGCCTGCGCCCGGCTGCTGGCGCAAAAAGGCTGGGCAGTCGCCATTAACTATCGAAGCAGCCGGGAAAAAGCAGAACAGCTGGCTGCTGACATTTGCCGAGGGGGCGGTGTGGCCATGGCAATCCCTGCAGATGTGGGGGATGCTCGTCAGGTGGAAGCTTTGTTTTCGACTGCAGAAAAAGAGCTGGGAAGTGTGGAGGTACTCATCAATAATGCAGGCATTGCCCAGCAAAAGCTGTTTACGGACATTAGGGAAGAAGAATGGGACGAGCTGTTCCGGGTAGATGTTAAGGGGGTATTTCTCTGCTGCCGCCGTGCGCTTCCTGGAATGATTCGTCGGCATAAAGGCTGTATTGTGAATATCAGCTCTATGTGGGGACAGGTAGGCGCTTCCTGCGAGGTTCATTATTCCGCTGCCAAGGCAGCCGTGATTGGTTTGACAAAGGGACTGGCCAAGGAAGCCGGGCCGTCTGGTGTCCGGGTAAACTGTATTGCGCCGGGCGTTATTCAAACGGAAATGAACGGCCACCTTTCCCCAGAGACGCTGGAAGAGCTTCGGGAAGAAACCCCGCTGGAAATGTTGGGCACCCCGGATGATGTGGCTCGGGCAGCTTTGTTTTTATGCACAGATGAATCTGCGTTCATCACCGGACAAGTGCTGGGAGTGAATGGTGGAATGGTCATATAACTCTTAAAAAGGAAGCCGTATGTCCGGCTTCCTTTTTTTGTCCATATTTTCTTGCCCTTTTTACCCTTCCTGTGCTATACTGATTCTGAATATAAAGATATGAAATTTCCTTAGAAAGAACAGGTGATTGTACTTTGGCAGTGCCACAGGATAAAATACGGAATTTCAGCATTATTGCCCACATTGACCACGGCAAAAGCACCCTTGCCGACCGGATTCTCGAGCAAACCCAGGCTGTCGCCCTTCGCAATATGGAGGACCAGCTGCTGGATAATATGGACTTGGAAAGGGAGCGGGGAATTACCATCAAGGCCCATGCGGTCACACTGGTATATCGGGCGAAGGACGGCGAAGATTATGTCTTTAACCTGATTGATACTCCCGGCCATGTGGACTTTAACTATGAGGTCTCCCGCTCACTGGCCGCCTGTGAAGGCGCTGTGCTGGTGGTGGACGCCTCCCAGGGCATTGAGGCTCAAACGCTGGCCAACACCTATCTGGCCGTAGATGCCGGCCTGGAGCTGGTTCCCGTTATCAATAAAATCGATTTGCCCAGCGCGGACCCTGACCGGGTTGCCGCAGAAGTGGAAGATGTTATCGGAATTCCCGCCGAGGATGCCCCAAGGATTTCTGCCAAACAGGGGATTAACATCGGCGAGGTGATGGAGCGGATTGTGCGGGATGTGCCCGCTCCCGAAGGTGACCCGCAGGCTCCTTTACAGGCTCTTATTTTCGATTCCTATTATGACGCTTACCGTGGAGTTATCGTCTATGTCCGCATCAAGGAAGGACAGGTCCATCCCGGAGACACCATTCGCATGATGGCCGTGGGAAGTGAGTTCACCGTGGTGGAATGCGGTTATCTGCGGGCTACTTCTCTGGAGCCTGCCGATGTACTTTCTGCCGGTGAAGTGGGTTATATTGCAGCTTCCATCAAAAACGTGCGGGAAGCCCGCGTCGGCGATACCGTTACGCTGGCAAACCGGCCTGCTGCCCAGCCGCTGCCCGGTTATCGCGCTGTACAGCCCATGGTGTTCTGCGGCATTTATCCTGCCGACGGCGCCCACTATAGTGATTTACGCGATGCGCTGGAAAAACTACAGCTTAACGATGCGGCTCTCACCTTTGAGCCTGAAACCTCCGTTGCTCTGGGATTTGGTTTCCGCTGCGGCTTCTTGGGACTGCTACACATGGAAATTTTGCAGGAAAGGCTTGAGCGGGAGTATAATCTCGATTTGGTTACCACTGCTCCCAGCGTGGTATATCACATTACCAAAACAGACGGCGAAATGATTGCCGTGGATAACCCCACCAATTACCCCGACCCCACCCTGATTGCCAAGGCGGAAGAGCCGATTGCCAACGCTCACATTTATTCTCCCAGCGAATATGTGGGAAATATTATGGAGCTTTGTCAGGAGCGCCGCGGCGTATTCAAGGATATGAAATATCTGGATGCCGACCGGGTAGACATCCATTATGAGTTGCCTCTCAACGAGATTATTTATGATTTCTTTGACGCACTCAAATCCCGCACCCGGGGCTATGCCTCGTTTGACTATGAGCTGATGGGATATCAAAAGTCCAATCTGGTCAAGCTGGATATTATGCTCAACGGCGAGGTTGTGGATGCCCTGTCCTTTATTATTCATGCAGACAAAGCCTATGGCCGTGCCCGCAAAATGGCCGAAAAGCTGGCGGAGAAAATTCCGCGCCAGCTGTTTGAGGTACCCATTCAGGCATGCATTGGCGGCCGGATTATTGCCCGGGAAACGGTTCGGGCTCTGCGCAAGGACGTGCTGGCCAAGTGTTATGGCGGCGACATTACCCGAAAGAAAAAGCTGCTCGAGAAACAGAAAGAGGGTAAAAAACGTATGCGCCAGCTGGGCACAGTAGAAGTCCCACAGGAAGCATTTATGAGCGTCCTCAAATTGGATGAATAACACTGGAAAATAGCCGTGTTATCCCAATAAACATATCTGGTCATATCGATATCAGATATGTCTGCGGAAAGGAGATTGTTTATGGAAGTTTCCGCCTGCAAATCCCGTAAATTCTGGGATTTGCTTCTATTGATTGGATGTTTGCTTTTAGCTGCCGGTTTTACCCTTCCGGTATGGGTGCAGCGGCAAGGGTTTGCAGGTTCTGAAAATTATTGGAGCTATTTCCACTACTGGTATGGCGGGCTTTGCCGGACCTTGGCCTTTTTGGGCGGCGCCTGCCTGCTAAGCAGCCTTTTTGCCCTGGTTTTTAAAAACACGGTTAAAACAAACTGCCGTTTGCCGTCTTCCCTATCCGCTTTTTTTCTGAGTATAACCGGCAGCGCCGGCTTTTATTGCCTGTTCGTGTGGTGTGTGCTCACCGCCTTTGGAGAGATACGCCTGCATCCTTTGGAATATATGGGAAGCATCAGCGGCGGAAGTGTTTGTTTAGTTGCCTGTATCCTGTTGATTGGCTATTATTATCAGCAGCGAAAAAAACACTTTTCATTGCGGGGGATAGCTCTGGATGCCGCCCTGATGGTGCTCTTCTTTATCCCCATGCTTTCTGTGTGGAATTGTGTTCATGTCTTTTTGGAAAATCTTATATAAAAGAATTTTTTGTTTTTATGTATTCCATCGTTCAAGGAGGATTTCATGCTCGGCCTATATCTGCATATCCCTTTTTGTGATGGGAAATGCCCTTATTGTGATTTTTATTCTCTTTCTGGAAATGAAGATATCAAAGAAGCCTATACGCTCCGTCTGGAAAGCGAGCTGGCTTTATGGGCCGATAAGCTCTCCCAGAAGGGTGTCCCCCCAGTGGCGGACACCCTTTATTTTGGAGGCGGTACCCCCAATCTGCTTGGCGCTGAACGGATTGCCCGGTTAATTACAGCCGCCAAACAATATTTTTCCCTGCAAAATGCAGAAATCACAGTAGAGGTAAACCCATCTTCCCGTTTGGACGCCTTTTTGCAGACCATTTTTTCGGCTGGAGCCAACCGGCTTTCCATTGGCCTGCAGTCGTCCCATGACGATGAGCTAAAAGCCCTTGGCCGCCGCCATACGGCTCTTCAGGCTGCCGAAACGGTCCGCGCTGCCCGAAATGTAGGCTTTTCCAATCTGTCATTGGATTTGATGCTGGCAACTCCCAATCAAACTTTGGAAAGTGCTCTCGCTTCTGTAAAATTCTGTGCAGAGCTTGATGTCCCCCATGTTTCTGCCTATCTGCTCAAGGTGGAGCCGGGTACTCCCTATTGGGAGCACCGGGACTCCCTTTCCCTACCTGACGAAGACGAAACGGCTGACCGGTATCTTGCAGTATGCGCTGCGCTGGAAAAGGCCGGCCTGAAGCAGTATGAAATCAGTAACTTTTCTGTGCCGGGCCGCGAAAGCCGCCATAACCTAAAATATTGGCATTGTGAGGAATATCTTGGCCTTGGTCCTGGAGCACATTCCTTTATCAATGGAAAACGGTTTTATTATCCCCGCAGTTTGAGCGGCTTTCTGAAAAACCCGGAACCCATATCCGACGGAGAAGGCGGCACTCTGGAAGAAACCATTTTGCTGGGGCTGCGCCTGTCTTGCGGCATTACCCAAAAAGGTCTCTTCCAGTTTGGGAAGGACGGAGAACGGGCTTTTGAAAGCATGGAGAAAAAAAGCCGTATTTATCGGGCTGCTGGCCTGTTGACACCGGATACCAGCCGTATTGCCATGACTCCAAAAGGGTTTCTGGTATCCAACGAGTTGATTTCGGAGCTTTTGCCGGAATTCATATTTTGATTGAAGAAGAAGGAGTTGTATTTCCCGTGCATCTAACCTATAAGCACACTTTGTATGCCTGCTATACCGGATATATTACGCAAGCCATTGTAAACAATCTGGCGCCTCTGCTTTTTATCATCTTTCAAACACAATATGGCCTCAACTTTGAAATGGTTGGACGGCTGATTTTGATTAACTTTGGCACCCAGATTTTGGCTGACTTAATTGCCGTAAAAGTTGTAGATAAAATTGGATATCGGTCTTCTGCTGTCCTCGCCCATATTTTTAGCTCGCTTGGCCTGATTTTGTTGGGAATCCTTCCACAAGTCGCACCCTCCCCTTATGCCGGTCTGATAATTGCGGTGGTAATTTATGCTTTGGGCGGCGGTTTGCTGGAAGTATTAGTAAGTCCCATTGTAGAGTCCCTTCCGGGAGAAGAAAAGGCCAGTGCAATGAGTTTACTCCACTCTTTTTACTGTTGGGGGCAAATGGCCGTCGTACTTATCAGCACTATCATCCTCACGGCTTTTGGAACGGATATTTGGATGTGGCTCCCGATTGGCTGGGCTATCATCCCATTGTTCAACCTCTTTTTCTTTACCAAAGTCCCTTTGATGCCGCCAGTTCCCGAAGAGAAGCTGATGAGCGTGAAAGAGTTGTGCAAGAATCGCCTTTTCCTCGTTTCGCTGCTTATTATGATGTGTGCCGGCGCCAGCGAACTGACAATGAGCCAGTGGTCCTCCCTGTTTGCTGAAACTGGTTTGGGTGTGTCAAAAACGCTTGGTGACTTACTGGGCCCCTGTTTATTTGCTGCTCTTATGGGCACTGGCAGATTACTGTATGGCCTATATGGCAACCGGCTGAATTTGCGTAATGCTCTGCTGTTTTGTGGTATATTATGTGTGATTTGTTATCTGACTACCATCTTTGCCCCATTGCCGCTGATTTCCCTGATTGGATGTGCTGTCTGCGGATTTTCGGTTAGTCTCATGTGGCCGGGTACTTTTTCGGATACAGCAGCTCGCTTCCCCATGGGGGGTACTGCCATGTTTGGCATGATGGCTGTGTTTGGAGATTTGGGAGGCTCTCTGGGGCCATGGCTTTCTGGAATAATCAGCGACCTTTCTCAAGAAACCACCCTTCTTGAGCAACTCCATATGTCCAGAGGGGAAGAGCTTTCTCAGTTAGGGCTTAAAGCTGGCCTTTTGGCTGCTGTAGTGTTCCCGGCAGTATTGGTGCTGTGTATGCTATATTTAAAGCATCATCGCAAAAAAGCAGACCTATAAATTTTCGTTTTTTTCCTGCAAAAATATTGTTTATTTGTAAAATCTATCCAGTTTCATTTTTTCCAAATTTATTCTTGGAAACAGCTTATGGGCTCTGATATGTTTTTGTTCGTTATATTGGGACTATATCAAAAAGCATTCTCCTTTCAAAACTTCATTACCTTTTAAAGGGGCGCTTTAATTTTTCCTTTCTGTATTCTTAAGATTTCTTAAGAATACAGAAAGGACCCCTTTATAAATTTCGTGTATACTGTCTATATTTGTATAAAGAGGGGGAAGAGTGGTGCATGAGCGGATTCTGATAGCAGAAGATGATTTTGATATTGCCAACCTGATTCGTATTTATTTGGAAAATAGCGGATATACTGTTTATCTTGCAGAAAATGGTGTAAAGGCATTGGAAATATTAGAAAAACAAGCCATTGAGTTGGCTATTCTCGATGTTATGATGCCTAAAATGGATGGCTTTGAATTAACCCGTCAAATCCGTTATCTAAGTAGTATTCCACTGATTATCCTTTCTGCAAAAGGAAAAGAAGAAGACCGGGTACGTGGATTAGAAATTGGTGCTGATGTATATATGACCAAACCTTTTCAGCCTAATGCTTTGGTAGCACAAGTACAAGCAAGCCTGCGTCGGTATCAGCGTTGTTTTCAAAATGATAACAGCAAAAATCGTTGGCTGACAGCCGGAGCATTATGTATGGATTTGGAAAACCTTTCTTTGAGCAAAAATGGAGAGGCAATCCCACTAACCTCTACCGAATTAAAAATTCTGTTAAAACTCATGAAGTCTCCTGGCCGTGTTTTCACCAAAGCACAGTTATACAACTGTATTAATGGAGAAGCCTTGCGCAGCGACGACAATACCATGATGGTCCATATTTCTAACTTACGTGAAAAAATAGAGGATGACCCGCGTCATCCAATCTATATTCGGACAATCCGGGGAATTGGGTATAAATTTGATGGACATGAAAAAAAATAAAAAACATCGGCGCAGCCTTACATTTACTTTTCTAAAATGGCTTGTTTTGTTTTCTCTCACAGTTTTAATCATTCTTCTGGGAGTTTATATGGCAACGACAGCCTGGCTGACTCAAATTCTAAAAAGGCCAAATATTTCTGCTTTTCTTGAAAAAAATAAAATTTCTCTTTATTCTGAAAATTTTGAAGCAATTAGTCGGCATAAAATAAACGGCTGCGAATTTGTTATACTCGATAGCAATCTAACTACTATCTATACCACAAGCACCGATGTGAAAACTTCTTTTAGCCAGATTGAGCTCAAATGTATTTTAGATTATCCTTCCAAACGTTATTACAACGTTTCTCGATTGGAGAAATATAAAGACTCTTATCTGGTTACAGAACGTTGTCGAGTAAATGGAGAAGAAGTAATTGGAGAATACTGCGTACTGGATAAAGAATATAATATCTTATGGGGAACCCTTTTCCCAGGAGTCGAAAAACTCTCAGAGGTTGAATTTCAGTTTATCAATGGACAATATTCTCATGAGTATAATATCGTTCAATATTCTTATGTGAACAATTTCAATCAAAAACGAATCTTAATTTTCTATTATCCTCGAAATGTCCGCCATCATGTGGCAGACAGTGTCGCCAGTTGGGAGCAAATTTTGTATTTCTTTATTCCACTATTTTTATTTTTGGTTGCCATTTTTGGTTTTTTAATCAGCCGCGAAATGAAGAGATATTTACAGCCCATCAATACTGCCTTGGCCCATCTTCCCAGTGGTGAACCTTCCAACCTGCAAAATTATAATGGTCCCCGGGAATTGATGGAAATTGCCAGTACATTTGATAGGGTGACGAAACAGCTTCGCGAAATCGAGCTGCAAAAACAGCAATTGGATGAGCAGCGGCAGCAGATGCTGATGGATATTTCACATGATTTAAAAACACCCATTACTGTAATACAAGGATATGCCAAAGCCATTTGTGATGGAATGATTCCCGAAGATTCCATTGGACGATATGTAGAGCTAATTTATCACAAAGCGGCTTCGGTTTCTGATTTAACAGAAGCATTTTTGGAATACAGTGCCCTTACACGTCCTGATTTTGGAATTGATGCAGAAAAACATGATTTGTGTGAATATGTAAAAGAATACTTTGGAGAAAAATACGCAGAATTGGAAGAAGGAGGATATTCCCTCACAATTAATCTCCCCGAATTTCCTGTATGCTGCATGCTTGACATTTCAAAATTCCGCCGAATCCTAGATAATATCGTGAACAATGCCATTCGTTATAATCCGGGAGGAACTGAAATCTATTGTGGATTGTCCATTGAAAATGAAACCGCTGTTTTAACCCTTGGGGACAAAGGGGTAGGAATCCCCCCGGAAATTTGCAGTACCATTTTTGACCCGTTTGTAACCGGGGATTGCTCCCGCAGTCCGGGAGGCGGACACGGTTTAGGAATGGCAATTGTGAAAAGGTTGGCAGAAGCGCATGGTGGGACTGTTGAGCTTATACAGGAACCGGAGCATGGGCTGCACACTCAATTTGTGCTGCGCTTTCCTGTTTTTATAAGTGCTTGCTCAACTGATTAAGCTACACAGGTTCCAACCGCTTCCATTTAGGTATTACAAAAATATCTTATCAATCACAACTATTGTTAGGTTACAAATAGTTTCAAAAAGATGACAATATTGACACTATTACTTATCTTTAGATATCTTTAGGTTTAGCAAAAATATCATTCATAAAAGGCCTGTATACTCATATCCGGCAAAGGGAATACTTCCCTTTGCCGGATACTTTTTTGTGTGGAGCATTTTACCACACGGAAAGGATGATATCATGCCCCAAAACACCAATATACTACAATATCTGGAGCATTCTGCTGCCGCTGTCCCTGCTAAAATTGCGGTTGCTGATGAAGTCTGTTCATGCAGCTATGAAGAACTTCTTCGGGATTCACGCAAAATTGGCAGCGGCCTTTGTCAGAATTTCTCTGCCTGTTCACCAGTACCGGTATTCATGGAGAAATCTGTCGAAACCCTCAAATTATTTTTCGGGGCCGTCTATGCCGGCTGTTTTTATGTCCTCATCAATCCAGAATTCCCTGCTCCACGAATACAGGCAATTTTGGAGACACTGAATACCCGGAAAATTGTTACCAGCCACTCTTTTGCCGAAAAGCTTTCTGCGCTGGACGGATTGGATGTGCTGTTTCTCGAGGACTTGATTCAAACCCCAGAAGATACTTCTGCCCTTGACAATATTCGGGTGCATGCACTGGATACCGACCCTCTATACGCCAACTTTACATCTGGCTCTACCGGCGTACCCAAAGGAGTTGTCGTATGCCACCGCTCCGTTATTGATTTTATTGAACATTTTACCTCGCTTTTTTCCATTACCCAAGAGGATGTTATTGGAAACCAAGCACCCTTTGACTTTGATGTCTCTGTTAAGGATATCTATTCTGCCATGAAAACTGGCGCTCGTTTGGAAATCGTTCCTAAGCCGCTGTTTTCACAGCCTGCCAAACTTCTGGACCACTTGTGTGACCGGAAAATCACCACTATGATTTGGGCCGTTTCTGCTTTGTGCTTGGTCACTACTTTCCATGGCCTTGATTACCGGGTGCCGGAAACCGTAAACAAAGTGCTGTTCAGCGGTGAGGCTATGCCTATGAAACACTTGAAGCAGTGGATGAACCATCTTCCAGAGGCACGTTTTATCAACTTATATGGGCCTACGGAGATTACCTGCAACTGTACTTGGCATGAGGTAGAGCGTGACCGGGAATATCCTGATGGGCTGCCTATTGGCCGCAGTTTCCCCAATGAAAAGGTATTTCTTTTGGATGAGGAAAATCATCTGGTCACAACACCTGGCGCACATGGCGAAATTTGTGTTACCGGAACTGCTTTAGCGCTGGGATACTATAATAATCCCACACAGACAGAAAGCAGGTTTGTACAGAACCCTCTGGTAACTGCTTATCCTCAGCGTATGTACCGTACCGGAGATTTGGGATGGTATAACGAGGATGGCGAACTGTTTTTTGCCGGCCGGAAAGACTTCCAAATTAAGTATATGGGACACCGTATTGAGCTGGAAGAAATTGAGAGAGCCCTTTCCGGTGTTGAAGGTGTGGAAAGAGCTTGCTGTGTTTTTGATGAGAAAAAAGGCCGTCTGACCGCTTACTATGTAGGCGAAATTGAAGGCAAAGACATCCGTCATACCCTTTCTGCAACACTTCCGGTGTTTATGCTTCCGGGTACTTATGTAAAACTGTCCGAAATGCCGCTGAACAAAAACGGAAAGATTGATAGAAAAAGCCTGCATCGTTAATAGGCTGCAATAAACAGGAGGTGTATGATGGAACTTAGGACATTACAGGAAGCGGTGTCACAATATGGTACCCCTTCTTATTTGTTCGACTTGGACAGGCTGTCTCAACGCATGAATTTTCTGCGTGAACAGCTGGGAAACCGCGCCGAGCTTTGTTTTGCCATGAAGGCCAATCCCTTTCTAACGGGCGCTCTGCGGGAACTGGCCGACCGGTTCGAGGTTTGCTCTCCCGGCGAATATGATATTTGCCGAAGATTGCAGATTCCCGAAGAAAAGCTGGTGATTTCCGGCGTCAACAAGTCGCTGGAGGACACCACCAGAATGATGGACGACTGTCCCAATATGGGCCGGTATACGGCGGAATCCCCTGCCCAGTGGGAACTTCTCCACAGCTGTGCCAAAGAGCATGGCAGAAGAGTCCCCGTATTACTTCGTCTTACCAGCGGGAATCAGTTTGGTATGGAAGAAAGAGATATTCGGCGCATTGTCGCTGAAAGGGAAAATTATCCGTTCCTGGAGATTGTGGGAATCCAGCAGTATTCCGGTACACAAAAGCATTCTGCAAAACGGCTTCAGCGGCAGCTCAATCGGCTTGACGAATTGATTGCCTCCCTGCATGAAGAATTCGGCTTTGTGATTCAGGAGCTGGAATATGGCCCTGGTCTGCCGGTATTCTATTTTGCGGATGATGAAGAATTCGACGAAGCCGGTTTTTTAAAAGAGTTTGGCGGTATGCTGGAAAATATGACCTTTGACGGCCATATTACGCTGGAACTTGGGCGTTCCATTGCTGCCAGCTGCGGATATTATTTGACAGCAGCAGCCGACTGCAAGACCAACAAAGGACAAAATTATGTGATTCTGGATGGCGGACTGCACCAGATGAACTATTATGGTCAGAGTATGGCCATGAGAATGCCGACGGTGTACCGACTGGTAAATCGAGATGGAGAAGAAAAGCCTTGGAATTTGTGTGGTTCTCTCTGTACTGTGAACGACATTCTGGTGAAGCAGCTGCCCGTAGCAGATTTACAGCCTGGAGATGTCTTTGTTTTTGAAAAGACGGGAGCATATTCCGTAACTGAAGGTATGGCTTTATTTTTGAGCCGCGACTTGCCGGCAATCCTTATGTGGAGTGAAAAAGACGGTTTCCACATCCTGCGGGAGAGACAATCGGTCAGCCCGCTAAATACCGCCTGTTTTGTTGAGAAAGGTTCATATAAATAACCGTTTGATATTGTGTATCATTTTTATTTTAAAATATAAAAAATGAAAGAGGTATTTGTTATGGAAAAACTGTTGGAAATTTTGAGAGAAATTCAGCCCGATGCCGATTATGAGACCTGCACCACACTGGTGACCGACAACTATTTGGATTCTCTGGCAATCCTGTCTTTGGTTGCAGAACTGGAAGAAGAATTTGATATTGAAATTCCCACTGTGGAAATCGTCCCTGCCAACTTTAATTCTGCCCAAAGCATGTGGGAGATGATTCATCGTCTGGAGGAGGAATAAATGACTTATCAGGAGCCATTTTTCCTGCTGGGCTTTTTACCAGCGGTGCTTTTGGTGTATCATTTTATGCCCCAAAAGCACCGCTGGAAAGTTTTACTGGCAGCCAGTTATCTCTTTTTCTGGAGCATCAGCGGGAAACTGCTGATTTTTCTACTATTATCTACTTTTTCTATCCATCATTTTGGACTTTGGCTCGACACAGTTCGCCAAGATGAAGACGCTGTCATTAAGGCAGCTGAAAAACCAGAACGAAAAGCATTGCGTGAGAAAAAGAAACACCGAATGCGCCGGGTTCTGGCATTGGGAATTGTTTTGCATGTAGGGCTTTTGCTGTGTCTGAAGTATATTAACTTTTTTGGTACTAATGTCAACTTGGTCCTCAAAGCATTGGGCGGTCCTCAGCTCTTCCCCACTTTCCACTGGCTTCTGCCCATTGGAATTTCTTTTTACACCATGCAGGCTGTGTCCTATTTGGTAGATGTTTATCGCGGCACTGCTCCGGCTGACCGGAATCTGGGACGGCTGGCCTTATATATGGGATTCTTCCCACAACTGATGGAGGGACCTATTTGCCGCTATTCCCAAACTGCCGAAGCGCTGTTTGAGGGAAAACCGATTCTCTATGCAAACTTAACCTCGGGTGCTCAGCGGATGATGTATGGCCTGTTTAAAAAAATGGTCATTGCCGACCGCCTCAACTTGGGTGTTAATAATATTTTTGACAAATATCCCATGCACGGCGGCGGCGCTATTTTTCTGGGTATGATTGCCTACACTTGTCAGCTGTATATGGATTTTTCCGGTATTATGGATATGGTCATGGGAATGGGAGAGATTTTCGGCGTAAAAATGCCGGAGAATTTCCGCCGCCCGTTTTTCTCCAAAAGCATTTCTGAATTTTGGACCCGGTGGCACATTACTCTTGGCGCCTGGTTCCGGGATTACATCTATTATCCCCTGTCACTCTCCGGTCCGCTGAAAAAGCTAACCACAAACGGCAGAAAGCATCTGGGCAACCACTTTGGCCCCCTTATGTCCGGCAGTATTGCCCTGTTCTGTGTCTGGTTCTGTAACGGATTGTGGCATGGTTCCGCCTGGAGCTATCTGTTCTTTGGCATGTATCATTTTGGTTTGATACTGCTGGCAAACCTGACAGAACCCTTTACCCGCAAAATTTTGGAACTGCTGCACATTCCTCGGGAAAGCTTTGGTTACCGGTTGTTCCGTATTTTGCGCACCAGCTTGCTGGTATGTGTGGGCGAATTGTTCTTCCGGGCAAACGGCCTGCGGGCAGGACTGCGCATGTTCTGTACTATGATTACCGATTTTTCCATTCCTTCTGTGCAGGAACTTCGCGTGGGACTGGACCGCTATGACTTGATAATTTTGGTAGTTTCCGTCCTGTTAGTATTGATTATCAGTATTCTGCAGGAAAAAGAAATTCCTTTGCGCAAAAGCATTGCCAAAACGCCGGTTGTCCTGCGCTGGGCTATTTATTATGCTGCCATTTTGGCAATCGTATTCTTTGGTGCATACGGGGTAGGATATGTCCCTGTAGAACCAATGTATGCTGGTTTTTAGGAGGTGGCTGCTTTGAAAAAACATAGAAATCTTTTGTGCAGCATACTCTTCCTTACGATTCTTGTGGGACTATTGGCTGTGGCTTCCCGGCTGGTAGTTCCAAAGAACAATGAAAAGGCCAGCGGTATGCATAATGCCCGTGCGACAGGCTTCTTAACAGAACGGGAAAATTCCATGGATTATGTGGTAATTGGGGACAGTGAGACCTATTCCTCCATGAGCCCCATGCGTCTGTGGAGGGACTATGGATATACCGGTTATATCTGCGGCACACCTTCTCAACATTTGGAAGATACCTTGGGATATTTACAGCAGTTTTGTGAAAACCAAAAGCCTAAATTGGTAATCTTTGAAGCCAATGCTTTATATCGCTCTTCTGGGCTCCAGGATGATTTTTATCGGGTTGTCTATCGAACTATCGAAAAAGGCTTCCCTATTTTCGAGTATCATAACCGTTGGAAAGACCTTTCTCTTCGGGATATTGGAAAGGTAAACTATACTTGGCGAAATTATCTGAAAGGTTTTTTGCCTACCTTTGTATCTAAGCCGTGGGAGGGCGGTAATAGTTATATGAAAAAAACTCCCGATTTACGCGAAATCCCCAAGGTTAACCGATATTATTTTGGAAAAATCGCTGAATTCTGTAAAGACAATAATTTGCCTTTGTTGATTACAAATGTTCCAAATCCTGTAAACTGGCGATATGCCAAACATAATTCGGTACAGTTGTTAGCAGACAAATATGGCTTGGAATATTTTGATATGAATCTTCATTTAGAGGAAATCAATATTGACTGGAAAAAAGATTCCAGAGATGGCGGCGACCATATGAATCTGTATGGCGCTGCTAAGGTTACCGATTTTCTTGGAAAATATATGGCAGAACATTACTCTCTGCCTGACCACCGTGGAGACGAAGCCTATAGCAGTTGGGATAAAGATTTAGAAAAATATGAAAAACAGATAGAAAAAAGTCTGCCGGATGAAGAGAACTAAAGACGGATTCCCATCATGTATAAAGAGCCCTCAGTTCAAAACTTGGACTGAGGGCTTTTGTTTTTATTTTTTATTATATCATCAACACTTTTTGCCTGTACTGTACGAACCGCCATAATAGCAGAAGCGGCTATGCCACATACTCCACCAGTTATCATGGTCCAAATATCTTCTTCCAAAAAACAACCGGCCACACAAAGTATAGCAAATACAACACCGTAAAACAGGGCTGACAGCAAATGTACTTTTTGAAAACGGCTTTTTACTTTTTGAGGCATGGCTATTTTTTGTGCCTTAAAATTTTTGACGTTTTCAGGTTTTTGATATTCTATCTCCAGGCAGGTTCCAATACTCCCATCCATGTCCTGCCTTTCCCGAAATTTTAGACTGGTGTTGAAATAAACATTTTTTTGGCTTTCTTTAAGAAAAAAAGAAATTTGCACACTGGCAAAGGAATCATCATAAACCAAATGCCAATGGAATAGGAATTTAAAATGCCACAGATAGAAAAGCGGGTTTAGGATTTGCAAATAACACCATGGTGTATCATACCAGCTTTTGGTAAAAATGGTTAGGGTATGCTGCCCTTCTGGCAATTCCAATTTGATAATATCTTTTTCCAATCCCTCTTTTTCAGTTCGAAGCACTTGGTCGTCCAGTATAAATCTAATACGGGCAGTTTTAGGGTGGCTGCATGTAAAAATCACCGATACCATAGAAATCCCCCCATTTCAATCCTTTTATTCTTTCTCTTTTCAAATGATATCATGTAGGAACTTTCTTTTCAACGAAAAGCATTGACAAACATCAATATATATTTTATAATCCCATTGATGACTGTCACAGGGAGGCGAGTATTTTGGAATTGGATTGTCAAAAAGCTGCTTCGATTTTTAAAGCACTTGGGGATGAAAACCGAATCCATATTTTGCAATTGCTCCAATCTGGCGAAAAATGTGCCTGCCGTTTGCTGGAAGAGCTTCCTGTCTCTCAGCCAACCCTTTCCCATCATATGAAAATATTGTGCGATTGTGGAATTGTTTCGGGACGTAAGGAAGGGAAATGGATGCACTATTCTATTTCCAAAGAAGGCAGTGCTTATGCCCTTCAATGCTTAGAGACACTTATTATACTTTCCGAGCCATCTGAGCCAAAAATGCCGTGCTGCAGCTCCTGATATTCTTTGTATGCAGTACGGCTGTTATTTTGCATATCATATTGATATATTCAAATATAATAATTTGATAAGGAGAGTGAAAACATGGCAATGCTGGAAACTGTGTGGGATTTTTTGCAAAATGAGATTTTAGGCATGGGATGGCTCCATCGGCTGATTGGAAACCTGTTGACATATCTGGGACTGGATGTGGAAACGCCAATAGGGGGCAGTATCCATTTCTTTTTCTATGACATGATAAAAATCATGATACTGCTGGGCGTTCTGATTTTCATCATTTCCTATATTCAAAGCTATTTCCCACCGGAAAGGACCCGAAAAATTCTGGGACGATTTCACGGTATCTGGGCCAATACCATTGCGGCTCTGTTAGGTACTGTGACGCCATTTTGTTCCTGCTCCTCTATCCCGCTATTTATGGGTTTTACCAGTGCAGGATTGCCGCTGGGAGTTACCTTTTCTTTTTTGATTTCTTCCCCTATGGTAGATTTAGGCTCCCTTGTTCTTCTCATGAGCATTTTCGGGTGGAAAGTTGCACTTGTCTATGTGATAGTAGGCCTGCTGATTGCCATTGCAGGCGGCACGTTGATAGAATCTCTTTCTATGGAAAATCAGGTGGAAGAATTTATTCGAAAGGGGACTGTTGGGGGAAGGCTTCCACAGGAAACACTGTGTCCCCGTGACCGCGCAAAATATGCTTGGGAACAGGTAGTTTCTACTGCCAAAAAGGTATTCCCCTATGTAATTATTGGTGTGGGAATTGGTGCTGTAATTCATAACTGGATTCCCCAAGAATGGGTGGTAGCTGCGCTGGGAAACCGTAACCCATTGGGGGTTGTGATTGCTGTCCTGGTAGGGATTCCTATGTATGCTGATATTTTTGGAACGATTCCCATTGCCGAAGCCTTGTTGGGAAAAGGGGCACTGTTAGGTGTGGTTCTTTCCTTTATGATGGCGGTTACCACTCTTTCTCTGCCGTCTATTATTATGCTGCGAAAAGCTGTAAAACCTAAACTTTTAGGATTATTTATTGCGATTTGTACAGTTGGTATTGTTGTAGTCGGATATTTTTTCAATGCATTTCAGTTTCTTCTTTTATAATCAATCATCATAAAAATGGAGGTATTTCTTATGGCATTATTCCAATTTGGAAAAAAGAAAAAGGAAAACAGCTGCGGGTGCTGCTCCTGCGGGTGCCAAAATCCCCAAACAAAGCCTGCTGCACAGTCAAAAGATTTTAGTATCAAGGTTTTGGGGTCTGGATGCAAAAACTGCCACACATTGCTGGTAAATACCCAGACAGCGGTTAGCAATTTGGGCCTGTCCGTGGAAGTCGAGTATATTACAGATATGGAGAAAATTATGCTTTATGGCGTTATGCATATGCCGGCTTTGGTAGTAAACGGCCAGGTGGTATCCATGGGACGAGTGCTGAAATCTGCCGATGTGGAGCAGATTTTGCACCAGTTGGGTTTATGATTGAGAAAGGAAGCCAAATCATGAAACCAAAAATCGCCTTTATTTGTGTCCACAATTCCTGCCGCAGTCAAATTGCAGAAGCACTTGGGAAAAAGTTTGCCGGGGACCGGTTTGACTTTTACTCTGCCGGCACCGAAACCAAACCGGAAATAAATCCCGATGCAGTACGCCTAGTCCGTCGCTTGTATGGGATTGACATGACAAAAAACCAGTACAGCAAAACCATTTCGCAAATTCCCGCGCCTGACCGGGTTATTTCTATGGGATGCGGCGTGGCCTGCCCCTGGATTGGCCGTGAATTTGATGAAAACTGGGGACTTCCAGACCCTACCGGCCAAAGTGATGAAGTGTTTCTTTCTGTTATCCATCAAATTGAAGACCATATCCGCCGTTTTTAAAAATAAAGGGTATCCTCCTGTTTGGGATGGATACCCTTTTTGACTTCTACGGCTCTTTTCCAATCCTTTACAAAACATTTGTGACAAAGGCAGGGAAGTTGTGGTATAATGTCCATGATTATGCATCCCGCTCAAAAAAATTCGAGCTCAGTTTAACAGAGGAGGAGGATTTTTTGGAAACTCTGCAAAAACAGATGGAGCACCGTCTTTTGGGATGGCGGTCTAATGGATATTTGAAAGCTTTTTTCTATGGACTTGGGCTTTCTTTTTTGGTTTTTCTGCCTTTTGTCATTGTAGATAACGGCTACTTCCTTTATTATGGAGATTTTAATGTTCAGCAGGTACCCTTTTATCAAATGTGCCACGATGCCATTCGTTCGGGAAATATTGGCTGGAGCTGGACTACAGATTTAGGCGCAAATTTTATTGGTTCTTATTCCTTTTATCTGTTAGGCAGCCCCTTTTTCTGGCTGACTATCCCCTTTCCCAGCGAAGCGGTCCCCTATTTGATGGCGCCGCTGCTGGTATTAAAATTTGCCTGTGCCTCTCTTTCGGGGTTTATCTATCTGCGCCGATATGTCCGTCGGGAAAATTGGGCGGTCATCGGCGGGATTCTCTATGCGTTCTCAGGTTTTTCTGTCTATAATGTGTTTTTTAACCATTTTCATGAAGCCATTGTATTTTTCCCACTGCTACTGGCAGCGCTCGATGAATACATGGAAACCCGTAGAAGAGGCGTATTTGCTGTCGCTGTTTTTGCCTGCTGCTTCGTTAACTACTACTTTTTTGTAGGACAGGTGGCCTTTTGTCTGATTTATTGGTTTGTCCGCATGTTTGCCGGAAGCTGGCAGATAACACTCCGGGATTTTTTCCTTTTAGCATTGGAAGCTGTGTTGGGTGTTGGACTTGCCTGTGCGCTGCTGATTCCTTCTGTACTGGCCGTTCTGCAAAATCCTCGGGTAGATAATCCTCCAAGCGGTTGGAATGCCCTTCTCTATGACCGTAACCAGCGCTACCTTCACATTTTGGAGTGTTTCTTCTTCCCGCCTGATATTCCGGCCCGTCCAAACTTCACCCCGGACTCCGGCTCCAAATGGGCTTCGTTGGGAGCTTGGCTTCCCCTGTTTGGGATGACCGGTGTTATCGCTTGGTTCCAAACACGCCGCCGCCATTGGGTAAAGCGGATTTTGACAATCTGTTTTATCATGGCTATGGTTCCTCTGCTCAATTCTGCGTTCCAGCTTTTTAACTCTTCCTATTACGCTCGGTGGTTCTATATGATTACCTTGATGATGTCATTGGCCACCATTCTCTCGCTGGAATCTGCCCGTGTCGATTGGAAAAGGGCCATTATATGGAATACCGGCATTGTATTGGCCATTGCATTGTCAATTGGTTTGATGCCCTATACCGAAACGGTGGATAATACTGAGGTAACGAAATTTGGATTGGAAGAATACCCCAGCCGCTTTTGGGCCTATGTAGCCATTTCCCTGTTTTGCTTGGCCATGCTTTCCGTTGTTTTCCGTTTTTACAAGCGAAAGCCTCGGTTGTTCCGGCGCAGTATCGCAGCCTGTCTGGCTGGCGTTAGCGTGATGTATTCTATTTTTGTCCTGTCCTTGGGAAAAACCCAAAGTGAAAATTCCCACAACCATTTAATTCCCTACTGTCTTAACGGCGGCGAAGATGTAGACGTCCCCGGCGGTTTGGACAATTGCCGCTCCGATTTCTATGATTCCATTGATAATGCTGGCATGTTTTGGCAAATCCCCAATATTCAGGCATTTCATAGCATTGTGCCAGGCTCTATTATGGAATTTTATCCCAGTATCGGCGTTACCCGGGATGTAGGTTCCCGGCCAGAAGTCAGTCATTATGGGCTGCGGGCACTTGTTTCCTGCAAATGGCTGTTTGACGACGACCATGATAGTGAATACTTTGGTGGTATCTCTCGGGATGACCCTCAAATGCCGGGATGGACCTTTTATGACAACCAAAACGGCTATGATATCTGGGAAAATGAATACTATATTCCCATGGGCTTTTGCTATGAGCAATATGTCAGCCGTGAGCAGTATGATGCCCTTACGGAAGAAAATCGTGAACTGCTCATGCTTGAGGCCATTGTACTGGATGATGAACAAATTGAAAAATACTCTTCTTTGATGACCCCGGTGGAAGATACTTCCAGCCTGACTTATACAGAAGAAGCCTATTATCAGGACTGTGAAGCCCGAAAAGAAACTTCCTGTACTTCGTTCTCACGGGACAACAGCGGATTCACGGCTGTTTCCGAAGGGGAAAAAGAACGGCTGGTATTTTTCAGTGTGCCCTATGAAGACGGCTGGAGTGCTACCGTAAATGGTGAACCGGTGGAAATTGAAAAAGTCAATGTAGGGTTTATGGCAGTGAAAGTCCCTGCCGGAACCAGCGAAATCCGCTTTACCTACCGTACCCCCGGATTACCTGCCGGAATCATAGTTTCTGCTGCCTGTTTGATTCTCCTGGTGGGATACCTTCTTCTAATGCATCGGATAGAAGGAAAAAAGAAAAATACGCCTCATCGCTCAAAACTGCATGCTGCTTCCATCCGGGAGCTGGAAGAGATGCTGGGATGCCGAATTGTTTCTCCCCAGCCTCGCCATTACAGCCCCTGTAATAAGGTTTTGAAAAAACAGGATGCACCTCCACCCAACGTTTCTTAAAGGCACAACTATCACCTGAAAGGAGTTTATTATATGCCCACTGTTTATCTGGTAATCCCCTGTTATAACGAAGAAGAAGTCCTCCCTGAAACCAACCGGCGTCTCACAGAAAAACTGAAAACAATGGCGGCACAGGGACTGGCGGATGACAAAAGCCGTATTTTATATGTAGACGATGGAAGCCGGGATAAAACCTGGAGCCTGATTCAGGAATATCACGAAGCAAATCCTGTGGTACGGGGGATTAAACTGGCCCATAATCGCGGACATCAAAATGCCCTGTTGGCAGGCTTGATGACGGCTATGCAGGACTGTGACTGTGCCATTAGTCTCGATGCTGATTTACAGGATGACGTGGATGCCATTGATGAGTTTGTGAAAAAATATTTGGACGGCTGTGACGTGGTATATGGTGTCCGCAATAAACGGGATACGGATACGTTTTTTAAGCGCTTTACAGCAGAAGGCTTTTATAAAGTGATGAAGCTGTTGGGAGCAGATATTGTATTTAACCATGCTGATTATCGATTGATGAGCCGTCGGGCCTTGGAGGGCCTTTCCGAATACCGGGAGGTCAATCTGTTCCTGCGGGGAATTGTGCCGCTGATTGGCTACCGCAGCGACTATGTATACTATGACCGCCATGAACGTTTCGCCGGAGAATCCAAGTATCCTTTGAAAAAAATGCTTTCTTTTGCAATGGACGGGATTACTTCTTTTAGTGTAAAGCCCTTGAAGATGATTTCCAATTTGGGAATTCTCCTGTCAGTTCTCAGCGTTTTAGGATTGATATATGCACTCATTTCCTACTTTACCAATAATGCTGTTGCTGGCTGGACTGCCATTGTTTCATCTATTTGGCTGCTGGGAGGCATCCAGCTGCTCTGTGTTGGTATGGTAGGGACCTATGTGGGAAAAATCTACAGTGAAGTTAAAGCAAGGCCCCGTTTCCGCATTGAAACCAACTTGCAGGATGATGAATCTAACAAATCTCCTACTAACTCTTCCAAACAATAAAAAGCGCCTGCGTGTAACAGTTAGTTTGCACGCAGGCGTTTTTGTTTTAAGATTGCTTGTCTTTCGCAACTTCAGAAAGAAGAAATAACATACTGGACTGGGCAGTCCTGCAGGCCATTTCCTCTGTTTCCTGCTGTGCTTTCTGCAACAGTCCAATACAGTCAGTAATCGCGTTGAAAAGGTGAAAATAAGCTGCTTGATAGTCCATATCACACCTCAAAATTCAGATGATATTGCAAGATTTTCTTTTGCCCATTTTTGTGCTTTATCAAGAGGGATATGATATAGCCGATATTGAGCAGTCCAGCCGCCTGTTGTCTGAATTACCAGCGTACATCGGCCGCTGATACGCTGGGCAGGATTTTGCAAAAACTGGACACCTGTGATATGTGCCGGTAAAATTCGCGCCGAAAACAGAGTGAAAATACGGATTCCCCGGATATAAACAATGCCATCCCGGAAAGAAGCTTCTGACAGAAAATATCCCAGCAGGCGCATAGCAAAAAACCACACAGCAGGCAAAAATAGCAGTGGAAAAACCGGCATGAGAAAATCTAAAAAAGGAAGCATTCTTTCTTCCAGCAAAAGCAGCAGCAAAAAAATGGTAACCGGAAGCCATAAAAAAGAAAACCACGCTTTTCCATGAGGCTGCAAATCCGGTGTTTCCTCTTTTGGATAAAACCAGTTTAAAGCTGCTTTTTCCCTTTTTCCCAAAGAAGGATGCAGAATCACTTTCCCTCCTCCTGAAAGGAAGCCTTCTGCACGGAAAATCCCCAAAAAAGCCATGGGAAGCGTTTGCAGCAGCACAGCAGAACCGAGAGAAGAAATTTGAATACTGGATTCTCTTCGTGGCCAAATTCCCATACGGAAATACAATCTGTCTTTTTGACGTTTCCAACTGAATGGCAAAAGCGCAAAAACTTCTTTTAAAAAAGCAATCGCCCATCCTGCCAAAAACAACCAGCTAATTCCCGCAATAGCCGGTGGGATTCCCAGTGCAATCAGCTGTACCCTCTGGTCGGCTGCATTTACAATCCTCTGTGCAATTTCTGTCCCTAAAAGGGAGCTGACAGAGCGAAAAAAAACAGTTGCCAATAGCAATCCTGATGCCGGATTTGACAAAAGCGCCGCTGACAGCAGTGCTTTGGGAATCGACGCATGGCGATAATTCTGTTTATGAGGACGAGACACTCTCGGCGCATGACGTCTGAACAAAGGGAACCATTCGCTTCCTGAAGCCGGTACACCGGGCTGAAAAAACACAGCGCCTGTCAATAACCCTATTGGAGAAGTCTCCCGCTGCAGATGAATCGCCCATCGTTTTGGAAGCACCGTAATTTTGCGTAAAAACAAGCCCGAGCGAAAATAATAGCTGTCATCCAAAACTCTCCACCTTGATTGCTGCCATAATAAAGTAAAATATACTATCAAAGCGGAAGAACCTCCCAAAATAGAAGGAGAGGGGCTTGCCCCGCGAAGCAAAGCCTGAACCAGTGGAAGAAAAAATACCGGAAGCACCCGAATAAAAGTCTTTTTAAAATATAGCGGGTGCAAATGGCGGTTATCTTTTTGAAAATGAAAACGGATAGCTTTCATAAAAAACTCTTCCTTTCCCCTTTTTGGAAGAGAACGCATGCCAGATTTTCCACAGCTTTTATAAATTCAGTGGATAACCTTCCCAAGAGGGCTGCATTTCTTATCTTCCCCAAAATTCACGCATTATGACATTGAAAAATCTGCCAGCAAATCCAAACGCAAAACCCGAATTTCCCGATAATGAGTCTCAATCCAGCCAAGTCGTGCAAATTTACGCAAAATACGATTTACAGTGACCCGGGAAGCTCCAATTCTCGTACCAAGTTCTTCGTCCGTGCAAAAAATACTGGCAGCTTTGTCTTGAACCGTTTCTACCAAAAAACGGGCAATACGTTTGTCAGCTTGTAAAAACGCCATACTGTCCACCTGTGCCGTTAATAGCCTGACTCGTTCTGATAGCGCCTGCATCAAAGCAAAAGCAAATTCAGGATGTTTTTGAATGTGTGTCGTGAGAATTTCGCGGGAAACTGCAACAATTTCTGATTTTTCCAGCACCCTTGCCGAAGAAACCCGAGGCTGCCTGTCAAAAAAAGCAGCTTCTCCAAAAACACCGCCTTCGCTCTGGATTCGCAGGGTTTTTTCTCCTCCGTTTTCCGAGTTCATATAAATTTTCACGCTGCCCCTTTTTAAGTAATAAAGTCTGTCGGCAATATCTCCCTGCCAATAAACTGCAGAGCCTTTTTGATAAACAAGCGTAGGAGCCAATGTTTCGAGAATTTTCCAGCTGTTGTTATTCATAACAATCTCCTTTTGGAGTAAATCTCTTTGTATCCATATAGAATCCACGTACAGTCTGGGATATCTTCTTGATTAAATTGTATCATATTTTACATTCTTTTTGCAAGAGCTGCTATATACTCAAAATAAGAGAATAAACCGAAGGAGGATTTCCACATGGGAATGACAATGACACAGAAGATTCTGGCCGCCCATGCCGGACTAGATAAGGTAGAAGCCGGCCAGCTTATTGAAGCAAAATTGGATATGGTTTTGGGAAATGATATTACCAGCCCGGTGGCTATTAACGAATTTGAAAAGTGCGGAGCCTGCTCCGTTTTTGACAAAGACCGCATCGCTCTGGTACTGGACCACTTTGTACCCAACAAGGATATCAAAGCTGCCGAACAATGCCGACAGACCCGGAATTTTGCCGGAAAATATGACATCACTAACTTTTTTGATGTGGGACAGATGGGCATTGAACACGCCCTTCTGCCAGAACAGGGCATTGTGGGACCTGGCGACTGTGTGATTGGTGCCGATTCCCACACTTGTACCTATGGGGCACTGGGAGCTTTTTCCACTGGCGTAGGCTCCACCGACATGGCCGCTGGTATGATTACCGGAAAAGCTTGGTTCAAGGTGCCTTCCGCTATCAAAGTAGTATTGAAGAACAAACCCACCGGCTTTGTGGCAGGTAAAGACGTGATTTTGCACTTGATTGGTGAAATTGGTGTAGATGGCGCTTTGTATCAGTCTTTGGAGTTTACTGGTGACGGTGTCGCTTCCCTTTCCATGGACGACCGCCTTTGTATTGCCAACATGGCCATTGAAGCCGGCGCAAAAAACGGTATTTTCCCCGTGGATGATGTGACCCGTGCTTATTGTGAAGGCCGTTTCCGTCGTACCCCGGTGGAATATCAGGCCGATGAGGATGCAGAGTATACCCGTGTAGTGGAAATCGATTTGGCAAAATTGCGTCCGACAGTATCCTTCCCGCATCTGCCGGAAAACACCCGTACCATTGACGAGATTGGCGAGACAGAGGTTAAAATTGACCAGAGCGTTATTGGTTCCTGCACCAATGGCCGCATGGAAGATTTGCGTGCCGCTGCTGCCATTTTGAAAGGCCGTAAAGTTGCGAAAAACGTCCGCTGCATCGTAATTCCCGGTACTCAGCAAATCTATCTGGACGCCATGCACGAGGGTTTACTGGAAATCTTTATTAAAGCTGGCGCAGTAGTGAGCACCCCTACCTGTGGCCCATGTTTGGGCGGATATATGGGGATTTTGGGCAAGGGAGAGAAAGCAATTTCCACCACCAACCGGAACTTTGTTGGCCGCATGGGACATGTAGAGTCTGAGGTTTATCTGGCAAGCCCTGCAGTAGCGGCTGCCAGCGCTGTCACTGGATATATTACCGACCCTGCCAAACTGTAATTGAGAGGAGCTTTGCCATGAATGCACACGGAACTGTTCATAAATACGGCGACAACGTGGATACCGACGTGATTATCCCCGCCCGCTATCTGAATACTTCTTCCCATAAAGAGCTTGCTGCCCACTGTATGGAAGACATTGACAAGGAATTTGTTTCCCGAGTAAAAGAAGGGGATATTATTGTGGCCGAAAAGAACTTCGGCTGCGGTTCCTCTCGGGAGCACGCCCCCATTGCCATCAAGGCCAGCGGCGTTTCCTGCGTGATTGCTTCCACCTTTGCCCGCATCTTCTACCGCAACGCCATCAATATCGGCCTTCCCATTCTGGAATGTGATGCTGCATCACAGGAAATCCAGTCTGGCGACGACGTGGAGGTCAATTTTGACACCGGAGTTATTACCGACCACACCACTGGCAAGACCTATCAGGCTCAGCCCTTCCCGCCGTTCATTCAGAACATCATCAAGGCGGGCGGACTGCTCAACAGCATTGAGAAATAACAGAAAAACAAATAGAAAACCGGCTGCTGTCTGAAAAATCAGGCGGCAGCCGGTTTTTTAGCAATTGTTCAGGAATCACTCTTCATGCAGTAGGATGTATCATTTAATGTGAATGTAAGCGTATAAGGAGTTTCCTGTAATTTTTTCGGAACTTCTATCGCATAATAGGAGTTGAAGGTTGTTAAAGGCAAAAGATTGGGATAAGTGGTTAATGTACCACTATCCTCTGCGGTGGACCATCCGGTATAAGTATATCCTCCATCATAAGTGACAGAACAAGAGAGATAATCTCCAATATCATATCCTGCATCTGTTTCCAAATTGGTAAAATCAAATTGACATACCAGATAGATGTTGTCTTTGTTTTTTACTTCATAATAACTATAAAACCCACTGGTATCGGAAGGATTGATGCGGGTTTGATAAGAGATTTTTTTCAGTTTGATTTCCGCAAATCCTTCTTCCGTAATGGTATCGCCTACAGAAATTTCCGGTTTTGGCATGAGCTCCAAAAGTGCTTCAAAATCCTTACCGACCTGTTCTGTCATCGTTTGAACAGTCTGATTCATAGTTTCGACATCCTGCGTATATATTTTATCGAGCATTTCTTTACAATAAGCCGCAATTCCCTGTAATTTTTTCCATGCAGGGCGATATTCTTCCGGTACTTTCTGACTATTATAATTTATGATTTGATAACACCATTGATAGTAAGCATCAAAAGAGTCGCAAAAATCCTCCATTTCATAAAGTTTTTTACCATTCTCTAACTCATCCAAATGTTCACTTAAATAGTCGCCACATGCTTTTGCAAGGTCAGAATATTCTCCAACTTTTTCTGACAAAAACATGGCGAAATCTTCGTCCGAATCGACTTTCAATTCCTCATACTCTTTGTCTTTTAGCGGATTTACAATCTCCGAAGCGTCTGTCTGCTGAGAGTTGGAAATAGCTGATTCTTCCACAACAGAAATGCTGCTGGAACTTGGTGCAGTGCAGGAAGAAAAAAACAAAACACAAGAAACAAGCACAAAGAAAGTAAAAACTTTTTTCATATAACTCCTCCTCAACAAATTGAATTTCAATTATATTTTAGCGAGTTTTTCGCTAAAAGTCAATAGCGAAAAACTTTCTACATTATAATTTTGTCATTCTCTCAGGAAAGGAGTCATGGCTATGTATCGGCGGATACGCGATCTGAGGGAAGACAAAGATTTAACGCAAACCCAAATGGGAAAAATTTTGTCATGCAGTCAAAGAGTATACAGTAATTACGAACGTGGAGACATAGATATTCCCACTGCTGTACTCATCAAGCTTGCTGACTTCCACAATGTATCAGTGGACTATTTGCTCAATCGCACAGACAACCCACATACTGCTCAATAAAAGCGTTTATCAAATCAAAAAAAGGTCTGAACGAGAAAATTCGTTCAGACCTTTTTTTGGTGGGCCATCAGGGACTCGAACCCCGGACCGACCGGTTATGAGCCGGTTGCTCTAACCAACTGAGCTAGTGGCCCTCATTTTTTAAATAGAGAAAATACGGCAGGTATTAGATTTAATACCTGCCGTAACTCTGGCTCCCCAAGTTGGACTCGAACCAACGACCCTGCGATTAACAGTCGCATG
>DYBQ01000120.1 GCA_019418545.1 Clostridiales bacterium
TCATCTGGTAGAGCGCCACCTTGCCAAGGTGGAGGTAGCGAGTTCGAGCCTCGTCGTCCGCTCCAAATGACGCTTATTCCTGTAAGCGTCATTTTTCTTTGGCGACATAGCCAAGTGGTAAGGCATGGGTCTGCAAAACCCTGATTCCCCAGTTCGAATCTGGGTGTCGCCTCCAAAAGAAAGTCCTGATTGCAAATTTGCAATCAGGACTTTTTGTTTTTCAAAATTATATTTTCTTCCTTAAACAAAATCCCCGGCTGTTGGTTTACAGCCGGGGATTTTGTTTAAGGAAGAATCAGTTGCGTACAGTAGCGATAATAGCCTTAATAGGAGAACCGTCAGCGGATACCAATTTATAATCGCCGGCAGCCTGAGGAATGATACAGGTTTCGGCGTAATGGATTTCGAAAGGCTCGAAGGAACCGTCAACACTTACCAGTTTGGCTTGATGGCCATCCACCAGGTTCATAACATGGACGCTGCCATCGCGGTGGATTACGGCTTCCAAATCCGTATCCACCCGGAAGGTATCGATAAACTCCCGCTCGTGCAGTCCGGTACGCTCAATGTGGGTGTGCTCATCTTCATAAACAGGGGTAATCGCGTTGACCAGATTTTCCTTTACCCATTCCGTGTTGCGCTCCCATTGGATATTGGCCACACCACGGTCCACGTGAATGGGACGAGGCTTTCCGTCCAAATCCACACGGCCCCAGTCCCACATTTTAAAGGTGAAGATGTAGGGAGTGGCGCTGATTTCCAAAACCATGGTGTTGGCGCCGGAGCAGTGGACGGTACCAGCTGGAATGAGGAAGTGGTCATGTTTTTTGGCGGGGAGGCAATTTACATATTTTTCAGCAGGGAACTGCTTTTCGCCTCTCTGGGCTGCACGAAGGTCCTCAGCCATTGCATCCGCATCAACACCGGTTTTTACGCCCAGCCATACACAGGAGTCTTCTCCCTTGGCGTCAAGGATATAATAGCTCTCGTCCTGTGTGTAGTGCATATTAAAATTCTGCTGGATGTATTCGGTCAAAGGATGGACCTGCAAAGAAAGGTTTTGGCCGTTAATCGTATCCAAAAGGTCAAAACGGATTGGGAATTCTTTTCCAAAGCGTGCATGCACACGTTCGCCTAAAAGCCGGCGGGGCTGTGCATATACCAAATTTAAAGCGGGCGTTTGGATTAACTTTCCGCCAAAGTCCAACAGCAGGCTGTTTTCTTCAGGAACCCCATCAAAGCTCCAGGCATAGTTGCTCCCGTTTTCCGGCAGGGCAAAGTTTGTTTTCATCCAGTTTCCCCCCCATACGCCGGGGTCAAAATAAGGGACCATACGGAAAGGCTGCCCAGAAATTTTTTGCAGTCCCTGACGATAGGATTCGCCTTCTGCCATGGCAGGCTTTCCTTCTGTTGTCATATCCAGATAGAAATCCATCGTAGGCAGCAATTTTTCTTTTACCTTGTCGGCCCAGCGCCACTCGGCAAAAAATCCACGCTTATACTTTTTCAGTTTTGGCAAATCCGTTTTGGCGGTGCGCCAGTTGTTCATGCCGCGGCGATAGCGAAGCTGGATTTCCCAACGGGTAATATCCGCTAAAATTTGTACATCGCCAGGATGGATGAGAGAAGCACCGACACCATATACCAAAACAATACCACTGTCAATGCTATCGATTTCCTGGCGTGCAGCTTCTATTTTTTCGGAATAAAAATAGTCTTCCAGCCGGCGGACAGTCATAATGCCAAATACCGGGTCATCGGTAAGGTCCTTTTCCAAAAGGGCATCGATTTTTTCCGGCTCAAATGCCATATCGTCACTATGAATGATTTGAGCTGCATGCAGGCTGCCGAGCCCTTCCAGCAATTCTTTTTGATTAACACCGGGATAACACTCTATTGTCACAACAGATTTTTGATTTTTGCCGCAGACGCTGGCGATATGCTCGGAAATTTCCTCGAACCCTTGGTACACTGCTTCACCGGACGATGCGACAACCGTTTTGGGGAATTGGATATAATTACTGGTAGTCAAAACCTGATTCATGGCAATTGGCACCTCTCACTCTCTCTTATTATTTGTTTGTGTGGACATTCTTCCTGTAATTAAGAGTAGTACAGCTTTTGGGTTTTGTCAATACATATCTGAAAAAAATAAAAAAATTTTCGAATATGTATTTACAAATAAAAAATCCCATGCTATACTGACCTTGCAATAGCGTATATGTCTCAAGAGAATAGCAAACCATTTTAAGGTGGCTTTTTTGCGCCATTCTTGCAGACATAGTTGACGCGAGAGGTTATGATACGGTGCGGATAACAGAAAGGAGTTGCAGAAAATGTCAAAAGCACTGCACACCCAGGTGGCAGAATATATCCGCTCCAGAATCGTTTCTGGGGAGTATGCGGTTGGAAGTCAGATTCCAACCGAGAATGACTTGGCTTCTACTTTGGGAGTCAGCCGTCCAACCGTGCGGCAAGCATTGGAAAGATTGACGTATGAGGGCTTTTTAATACGTATTAAAGGAAGAGGGACTTTTGTAACACTTCCAAAGGTGGTTCATGAGTCTACCAGCTTTATTACAGGATACCGGGCAGAAAGCAAAAAAAATAACCGTGTTATGCACACAAAGGTGTTGGAGCTGCGAGTGGAAAGAGCCAGTGAGCATGTGGCCGAAGCATTGGAACTGCCAATCAATGCGAAGGTGACAAAATTAACAAGGCTGCGCTATCTGGAAAACTATAATAACAATGCGCCAGTCGTTCATACTACGCTGTACGTCCCTTATAAGCTGTTTCCTGATATGGAAAAAATAGATTTTACCGATGCTTCTTTTTACGAAGTCCTCTCAAGCCGGAAGCTTGATGTACGCCATGCTGCCAGAAAGCTGGAAGTAGTGCCAACTTCGCCGGAAATTGCAGCCCGGTTGGAAATCAGCCCCTTTGAGCCAACAATTTTTATCACTTCCAGTGGACGGACGGAATCGATGGTACCGGTAGAATATACGGAAAGCTATTATCCGGCCGGAACCAGCAGTTTTTTAATTGAAATCCATCGGTAATCAGGGGGAGATGCCATATGACAAGCGCAATGATTTGTCTGGATGTTGGAGGTACGGAAATTAAGACAGCTTTGGTGTCGAAAACCGGGGAGATTTTATGCCCTATACGGTATTTTCCGGCAAATTCCGCAGCGCCGGCAGAAGAATTGCTGACGAATTTGGTCACTGTCATCAGACAAACGGCCTGTGGAATTGATGAAGCCCATATTCTGGGAATCCGATTGGCATTTCCTGGTCCCTTCGATTACATCAATGGAATCAGTTTGATGCAGGGCCTTGATAAATATGATTCCATATATGGAATGAACCTGCGGGAAGAATTACTGCACAGGCTGCATTTGCCCAACATCCGGGGAGAGGATATCAAATTTATCAATGATGTCAGTGCTTTTGCATTGGGGGAAATGCATTTTGGCTGTGCTGTCCATGCAAGAAAATCCATTTTTTTGTGTATCGGGACAGGGTGCGGCAGTGCTTTTGGAGTGGACAAGCAGCTTGTTGATGAAGCTGTGCCGGGTGTCCCGCCAAATGGATATGTGTATCCGATTCCATTTTTAAATGGATGTATTGACGATTATATTTCCAAACGGGGGCTTATGGCCCTTTCCCGGGAAATGCTGGGGGAAGCACTGGAAGGAAAAGAACTGGCTTGCCGTGCAGAAAAAGGGGATGCGGCTGCATCAGAATGTTTTTACAGGTTTGGAGAACGCTTGAAAAGTGCCGTAAAACCCTTTGTGGATTCGTTTGAGCCAGATTGCCTGTGCATAGGAGGGCAGATTACCAAAAGTGCAGGCTTGTTTTTACCGCCCCTTGCTGCTTTTTGTGAGAAAAAAGGAGTAAAACTGCATGTAACAGCAGACACTTCCCAAAAGGCACTGCAAGGATTGTCAGTACTGTAATGAAATTAAGTATTTTATCGAAAACATAGCTGAAACAGCGGAGGTAAATTTACCATGAAACACCAAATCAAAACCCTGTATGTTATCCACCATTCGCACACTGATATCGGGTATACCGATTTGCAGGAGCATGTTATCCACGGGCAGGCAAACTATATCCGTTCTGCCCTGAAAATCATGGAGAAGCCGGAAACCGAAGAGTTTCGTTGGAACTGTGAAACCTGGTTTTGTGTGGAAGAGTTTTTAAAAACCGCGTCTTTGGAAGAAAAAGAAAAGTTTTTCCAGCTGATGCGGGAAAACCGTATGGGATTTTCTGCTACCTATCTGAATTTCACTGATTTGGTAGATTGCAGTGTGCTAAATCGCCGGATGGACGAAATGTGCAGCCTGCTGGAGGAAAACGGCATTCATCCTGCTACCGCCATGATTGCGGATATTAACGGAATTTCCATGGGGCAGCGTGATGCTCTGATTGACCATGGCATTGAATTTTTGTATACCAATATTCATTGCCATCATGGTATGTACCCCCTCTATCAAAATCAAAATGCTTATTGGTGGGAAAATGCACAGGGACGCCGGTTGTTGGTGTGGAATGGCGAGCATTATAATTTGGGTAACTCTCTGGGGATTAAACCGAACCGTTCTGCGAACTTTATGACAAAGGATTTGTTTGGAGAAGTACCGGTTCAGATGGATGAGGTGGATGTACTTCACAAAAACGTGGAGGACTATCTGACGCTGTGTGAAGAGAATGGGTACCGATATGACTTTATTACTGCCAGTGTATCCGGTGTATTCAGCGACAATGCGCCGCCAGAGCCTGTAATCCTGCGGGTTATTAAAAAGTTTAACGAGCGCTATCACGATACGGTAGAACTGCGGATGGTTTCTTTGCAGGAGCTGTATGAGGAGATTAAGGGAAGATTGGCCGATAGCCCGGTTTATCATGGCGATTTGACAGACTGGTGGGCAAATGGCGTGGGCTCTACTCCCTATGCAGTCAAGCATTTTGAGGATGCCCGTCACCGTTATGAGCTGTGCCGCCGTTTGGAGGAAAAACTGGACGAAAAATATCCTTCTCTGGTACGTACCGCCGAGGACAACCTGCTTCTTTATGCAGAGCATACCTGGGGCCATTCCTCTACGATTACCTGCCCCTATGATACCATGGTGCTGAACCTGGATATGCGGAAAAACAGCTATGCTTCCAAAGCGCACGAAAGCGCTTCAATGATGCTGAACCTGATTGCAGAGGATAAAGGGGACATTCTCCGCTATTATAATACCAACGGAAAACTGACTGTATGTGCCGCTAATCAGGTGAAGGGTCTGCAAACCATTGAATTTTATATTGAAAGCCCCCGTTTGCCCCGGGCCCGGATTACCCGGGAGGATGGTACGGTGATTCCCTGCCAGGTTTCCCCCCATCCCAGAGGACGCCGTATTACCTTTATGGATTCTTTTGAGGATTGCAGCCAGCACAGCTATACTTTTGAAGAACTGCCGGAGCAGGTGGAGACAATCAACAGCCGCCGTGTTTATGTAGGGACTGAGCGGATTCGGGATATTGTCAATGACTATGATTCTATGACCTATCGGCTGCCCTATGAATTTGAAAACCGTTGGTTCCACCTGACCTATGCACCTGGGAAAGGGATTACCGGTTTTATCAATAAAACTTCCGGCCGGGATATGCTTGGAAAAGGCATTGCACCCTTCTTTACGCCTTTGTATGAATGCACCCCGATTCGGATTGAATACCCTGAATTCCCCTGCCGGGAAGAGCAGGAGCGGCGTATTATGGGCCGGAATATTCGGGGTAAGCATGCGAAAGTATATACTGCAAATTTGGAAGAAATTGTTTGTAAAGAGCGGGGAGAGGTGTTCACTCTTCTGGAGCTGAAATATACTCTGCCTGGGACCATCCATTGCAGCGTATTCCTGAAGTTCTTTGAAGAGCAGCCCCGGATAGATTTCCGTATGGAGCTTGGCAAGACGATTTCTACCGATGTGGAGAGCGTGTTTTTGCCGATGACCCTTTCACTTGAGGAGAACCAGCAGCTGTATTTGAGAAAGGGTACAGAGGCTTTCCGGCCTGGTGTGGACCAATTGCCGGGAACCTGCATGGAGTTTTATATGTCTGATTGCGGCATGGCTTTTGTAGGCGAAAAGCAGACTGCTTTAATTGCTTCCCGGGATGTGCCGCTGGTATATATGGGAGAAATGCGCCATCATCCCATCCGTTTGTGTGATAACCGGGAGGAAAATAATGCCCGGCCGGTATACTCCTGGGTTATGAAT
>DYBQ01000121.1:0-2388 GCA_019418545.1 Clostridiales bacterium
GGCGAGGGGGTTAGGGGGCGAGAAGCCCCCAATCGCCCATCGCAATGGGCGAAATTCCTTTTGCCGGAGGGCGCATTTTTGAAAAGTGAATTTGAAAGCTTCCAGTGGAAGCTTTCAAAGAGAAAAACTTTTTGCAAGAAAAAAAGTTTTTCTTCTTTGCTCCTGATGCTGCTTCCCTCCGTTTCTCCGATAGGAGGAATCGGAATCACAAAGGCCGATGCCCACACTTTCAAGGAAAAACCGGAAGCACCAAAGCCGATACCCACACTTTAAAGAGGAAGAAAGCTCTCTTCTTTCATCCCTTCCCCGATACAAAAAAATAGAGAAGGATTCCTCCTTCTCTATCCCTGAGCGAAAGTGCTGATTAAGCCTCTTTCTTCAGAACGTCCCGTCCATTGTAGAATCCGCAGTTTCCGCAGACTCTGTGAGGCGTGGTGTACTCCCCGCACTTGGGGCACTTTGCCAGAGCCGGGGCGCTCAGCTTCCAAACGTTGGAGCGTCTCTTGTTCTGTCTTGCGCTGGACACTTTTCTCTTGGGTACCGCCATGAATCAGCACCTCCTTATATGAATTCAGGCTGTTGTATCAGTTATTAAAAAACTGTTGAAGAACCTCCAAACGAGGGTCTATCCGATGTTTATTGCAGCCGCAGTCCCCCAGATTCAAGTTCTGGCCGCACTGGCTGCACAGCCCTTTGCAATCGGGCTTGCAAAGGAATTTGGTGGGCAGCTCCAGCAGGACGTCTGTCCGCAAAAGCTCGTCCACATCGAGCTTTTCATCCTCTACCAAAATGTAGTCGTCGTTATCCTCCTGATTCAGCTTTCGCACCAGCATGTGAGAGAAGTGATACCGGTATTCCCGGGAAACCATCTCCGTGCAGCGGTCACAGGGGATTTCAAAACGGAAGGAAACCTCGGCTTCCATCTGGGCTCCATCCGCAAAGGGCTTTACCGTGCCGGAAAAGGCAATCGGTGAAACAAAGGGATGGCTGCCGGCAATATCCGTATCCGACATATCAAACGTCCCGGAAAAGGGAAGCTCTTTTATCTCTTCTGCGAATACTCTTCTCAAATCCAGCAGCATAGCCACAACTCCAAAAAAGCATTTGATGAAAAACATCAGGAACTATTATAAAGGAAGCATTTCCGTTTGTCAACAAAAAAATTACAATATTTTGTATATAGGCGCGGAATTTGAATTTCTTTGCGCATATATCATGGGGATGGGGCCTTTTCCCATGGCTGCGGCGGGACCTTTTCTATTATAAAGGATAAAAACTGCCTGTGCAAGGGGGTTTTCTTTGGAAGAATGTGCAAAACCGCGTTTTTTCCCCTTTTTTTTTCGAAAAATGTCCCGCGGCCTTTTTTCTCGCTTGGGTGCCTTTCCCTCTTTTTCGTGTAAAAGAAATAAAAATCCCCTGAATTGCCCTCTTATTACATTGACATTTTGTCTCAAATGGGCCATAATAAATAAGTATTATCTTTTTATGTCTGGCGGCGGTTTTCCAAAAGCAAAGGGTCCCGCCCTTCTGCACCGCCCTCACATAGTTTCAAAGGAGGCCTTTCCCTTGGAGAATTTTAAAAAAATCCAAATGCCCACCCCCCTGGTGGAAATGGACGGAGACGAGATGACCCGCATCATTTGGAAAATGATTAAGGACATCCTGCTTACCCCCTATGTTGACCTGAATACCGAGTATTATGATTTGGGGCTGGAAAACCGCGAGAAAACCCGCGACCAGGTAACGGTTGACTCTGCCATGGCTACGAAAAAATATGGCGTCGCCGTAAAATGCGCCACCATTACCCCCAATGCCGACCGGGTGAAGGAATATAACCTGACCGAAATGTGGAAATCCCCCAACGGCACCATCCGCGCCATTCTCGACGGTACCGTGTTCCGCACCCCCATTATCGTCAAAGGCATTACCCCCTTCATCCCCTCCTGGAAAAAGCCCATCACCATTGCCCGTCATGCCTATGGCGATGTGTATCGTGATGTGGAAATGCAGGTCCCTGCCGGCGCAAAGGCCGAGCTGGTGGTTACCCGTGAAGACGGTACCGAAGAGCGCCAGCTGATTCACGACTTTAAAACCCCCGGCATCATCGAGGGAATGCACAACCTGGACAACAGCATTATGAGCTTTGCCCGCGCCTGCTTTAACTTTGCCCTGGACCGGAAAGAGGACTTGTGGTTTGCCACCAAAGACACCATTTCCAAAAAATATGACCACCGCTTTAAGGACATCTTTAATGAAATTTATGCTGCCGAGTATAAAGAGCGCTTTGAAGAGGCCGGTATCGAATATTTCTACACCCTGATTGACGACGCTGTTGCCCGTGTGGTGCGCTCCGAAGGCGGCTATATCTGGGCCTGCAAAAACTATGAC
>DYBQ01000121.1:2398-2619 GCA_019418545.1 Clostridiales bacterium
GCCTTTGGCAGCCTGGCCATGATGACCTCCGTGCTGGTTTCTCCCGACGGGATTTATGAGTATGAAGCCGCCCACGGCACCGTACAGCGCCACTACTACCGTCATCTCAAGGGCGAAAAGACCTCCACCAACTCGGTGGCAACCCTGTTTGCCTGGACCGGCGCCCTTCGCAAGCGCGGCGAGCTGGACCATGCCGATGACTTGTGCGCCTTTGCCGACAA
>DYBQ01000121.1:2629-6086 GCA_019418545.1 Clostridiales bacterium
CGTAATGACCGGCGATTTGGCCGCCCTCTCCACGCTGCCCGAAAAGCAGACCGTGGATACCGAGGCTTTCCTCCACGCAATTGACGAGCGGCTGAAAAAGCTCCTGTAATCCTGCGGTTTTTGTACATCGATTTTTGTTCGGCTCCGGGGCTTTCCCCCGGGCCGGACAGGCTTTCAAGGATGGTATTCGTTTATGGCAAAACGCGAAAACATTTCCATGTCGGTGATTCGCCGGCTGCCCCGGTATTACCGTTTTTTAAATCATCTCAAGGCCAAAGGGGTCAGCCGTATTTCCTCCAAAGAGCTTTCGGCCAAAATGGGCTTTACTGCTTCCCAAATCCGCCAGGATTTAAACTGCTTCGGCGGCTTTGGCCAGCAGGGCTATGGCTATATGGTGGACCAGCTCTGCAGCGAAATCGGGAATATTCTCGGCGTCTCCAACGGTTATAAGTGTATCCTCATTGGCGCGGGAAACCTGGGGCAGGCCATTGCCTCCCACCTTTCCTTCGAGGCCCAGGGCTTCCGGCTCATCGGGATTTTTGATAATGACCCGCGGAAGATTGGCCAACAACTCAGCGGCCTGCCCATCCAGAGCGTTTTGAACCTGGAGGCCTTTTGCCGGGAGCAAAAGCCGGTGATGGCGGTGCTGTGCATCCCCCGGGTGGCGGTGGAGAAGCTCTCCGACCAGCTGTATGCCATGGGGATTAAAAACTTCTGGAATTTCAGCCATTATGACATCGCCATGAAGCACCACGATGCCATTGTGGAGAACGTCCACCTGAACGACAGCCTTATGACGCTGTGCTATCGCATTTCCGATGTGCAGCCGTAATGTATCATAACGAAAAGACAAAACCCTTCTGAGCAAATTATTGCCCGGAAGGGTTTTGTTTTTAAAATTTTATCCATTCAAAGCTATTCCCAATAGGTTCTATAACGGCAAACTGATGAGACTGTACCTCTCCCCCATCTACCACAATTTCTCCTTTTTCGTAGCCCTCTTTCAAAAGATGCAATGCTTCCTGTTCATTGTCAGCATATATTTCAAATTCTTGTGCAATGGTTTCTTCAACGGCTATGACGAATCGTTTCATTTCACCACACCTTTCTGTACATTCCGTCCCCTAAAAACTCAACAACACCTTTGTCCCGAAGCACCTGTAACTGCTGCCGGATTTTTGGCTTGATATGATGGTTTTGCGGATGCTTTTCTGCCAATCGTTCTTCAAAAGCATATACCTGCTCTAAAGAAAATTCCCTTTCTGAAATACCATTGATAATATTCAGTATATCCAGAAGCCACCCACGCGCTGTAAGATTCCTGGTTTCCAAGCCTGCTCTTTTTTGCACCTGTGCAACAACACATTCCCTCTCAACAGGAACCCCATTTTTTAGAAGATAAATTTTTCCCTGCTCCGGGATTTTTCCCAAAAGGATGTTGCATCCAACCCATCCGGCTCGGCGGGCTGTTTCGGCCAGAGGCTTTCGTTTTTCAATCACATCAGGCACAAAAAAGTATTTGGGGATTATAAAAAAATTCTGCACTTCATTTTCGCGATAATTCATAAAGAAGAAATCGGGGTTCTCGTTGCTGCTGATACGCTGAATCATGGTATGATAAGCGCCATCGTTAACTTTTGCCCCCCATTTCCCTTTTTTACTTTTTAATTCGTATTGACAGCCGCACCTGGGACAAAAAAAGTCTGCTGCTGGCCTATTGTTGGGGAATTTTTCAATTTTTTCATACCCGCATCGCGGGCAATAAAGGTTTTCGGAAACCCAAGCTTCCGTTATCACTCTGGCAATTTGGGAATTGGAGTGATACTGCCGGGTTTCTCCAAGCGGCAAAGTTACATTCACTTTTATTCCCTCCCTCTTCCGGCAAACACAAACAGGCAGCGCGGGCCGTGCGTGGGCCTTTTGCGCTGCCTGCTAATTGGAATGTTTTTATTGTGCATCTGCCGCGGCGCTTTTTTCCTTTGCGCTCTTAATGCGGCTAAGCTCCTCCAAAAAGGAATTGATGTCCTTAAACTCCCGGTATACCGAGGCAAAACGCACATAGGCCACCTCGTCAATGTCCCGCAGCTTTTCCATGGCATAGGCGCCAATCTGGCTGGAGGGCACCTCCCTGTCCAGGGAATTTTGCAGCATGGTTTCAATCTCATCCACCAAATCTTCCAGCACAGCCAAAGACACCGGCCGCTTTTCACAGGCGCGGAGCAGGCCGTTGAGCAGCTTGTTCCTGTCGAACGGCTCTCTGGACTTATCCTTTTTGATGACGATAACGGGGACGGTTTCAATAATCTCATAGGTGGTAAAACGTTTTCCGCAGCGCAAACATTCCCTGCGGCGGCGGATGCGCTCCCCTTCATCGGTTGGGCGGGAATCGATAACCTTACTTTCATCAAAGCTGCAATATGGACATTTCATGATTTTGTGCGCCTCCTGTCCGCGTAAATGGCCGAAACGGTTTGCTGCCGCTTTTCCTGCATAACACGGGGATGAGCAGGCAGTTTGTAGATAAAATATTATACCATATTTACCATAATTTTGACAAGCAAATCCGCCAAAAAAGATTGCTCCGGCGCAAAAATCTGTCGTTTACAAAATTCCCTGCCCGGCGCATTTAAGATAGCCCATGGCAGCGTCCAGCTCGCTTTCCTCGTCAAAGTCTCCCCGATACACCTCCACAACGCCGTCGCCCTGATACCCGCTGTCCCGCAGCTTTTTAAAAAAGCTCTCAAAGCAAAACGTGCCTTTTCCCGGCAGCAGGCAGTCTTTTTCGGGGGTGTGGTCGTTCAGGTGGACATGCACAAGGTTTTTCCCCATGGCAAGGCGCATTTTTTCCGGGTCCTCCCCGGCGCGCACGGCCTGCTTAATGTCCAGCACAAAGGCGCAGTCATCCCCCAGGGTTTCCCGCATTTTTCGGATAAACGAGGCCTTTTCGCTGCGGAAGGCCGCCACGTTTTCCTGTGCCGTAATAATCCCATATTCTTCCTTTCCCAGTCGGAACAGCCGGGCATAGCGGGCAAAATATTCTTCTTCGGAAATCCGGCTTTTTTGATAGTTCCGCTGGCCGTGGAGCACCAGATACCGGGCGCCCAGCTGCTGTGCCATCTCAAAATACCGGCGATAAAAGGCAAGGCCGTCCTCGGTGCGGCGGGGATAGTCGGAAAAGAACAGCATATTTTCAAAAGCGGAGGTAAACGGGTGTACGGAAATCACCCGCGCCCCTTCCTGCCTGAGGGGGGCGCAAAGCTCTTTTTGATAGTAGGCTTCCTCCAGCTCGGAAGCGGTGTTAATAAATATTTCAAACAGACGGAACCCCCGGCCAAGCAGCCGGCGAAGCGATTCCTCTGTGGCCATGGGATACAGGCATGCAGTGGAGATTCCCAAATGCATGAGCAACCAGCGTCCTTTCTTTCGATTGTGGGAATGTTTTGGATGGGTGTGTTTG
>DYBQ01000122.1 GCA_019418545.1 Clostridiales bacterium
GCGGGCACTGCCCGCCGCGAATTACCCGCGGGGGTGTCCCCGCCTTCCCCGCCTTATTATACCAGATTTTATGGAGATTTCCAGCCTTTACAGAAAAACCGGCTGAAGCTGTTTTCCGTTCAGCGCCGCCTCGCAGGTGGGCAGCAGCTTCGAAAAGTCGCACACCAGCGAAACCGGCTTTTTCTCCGGGTCATCCTGCCGAAGAGGGACAAAATACACGTTCTTCACATTGAGAAGCTTCCCTAAGTTCTGGGCCGAAGCCGCCAGCGCATCGTTGGTGGCCAGCGCCAGCACCACCGGCAATCCAATCCGCAGGCTGGATTTTACCGCCATAGTCACCGGCGTATCGGTAATCCCGCAGGAAAGCTTTGCAAGGGTGTTTCCAGTACAGGGAGCCACCACCATCAAATCCACCATATGCTTTGGGCCAATCGGCTCCGCATCGGGAATGGTTTTGATGACCTTTTTGCCGCAGGTGTCCTCCAGCTCCCAGATAAAATCCGACGCCCTGCCAAAGCGGGTGTCGGTGGAAGCAGCATTATAGGACATAATGGGCAGCAGGCTGTGGCCTTCCTCTGCCAAACGGTGCAGCTGCTCCAGCGCAGGCCGGAACGTGCAGAAAGAGCCGCACATGGCAAAGCCAATCTTCTTTTTCTCCAAAACCTCTCACTCCTCCATCATGTGATAAATGGTCTCCTTGATAATCTCCCCTGCCGCTTTCGGCGCCACCTTGCCGGGCAGGGAAAGGGCCGGCAGCACCTGGATTCCCACGGCTTCCGCCGACTCCCAGTCCACCCCGCCGGGAGACGAAGCCAAATCGATGAGCAGCGTCCCCGGTTTCATCCGGGAAAGCACTTCCCGGGTAAAGATGAGCGCCGGGACTGTGTTAAAAATAAAATCATACCCGCTGCCGGGATGGCGGGTGTGTACGGCTTCAAACCCGGAAAGCCGTATCCAGGCAAGGTCCTCGGGCTTTCTGGCGCTCACCGTTACCCTGGCGCCCAGCCCCCGCAGCATTCCCGAAAGCACCTTGCCAATCCGCCCAAAGCCGGTTACCAGGCACTTGGAGCCGTTGAGGGTGCCGGGCGATTTTTCCATGGCCAGCTGGATGGCCCCTTCTGCCGTGGGGACCGCGTTGCGCACGGCCAGCTCTTCCTGCCGCAGATAATCGAACACCCGAACCTTTTCCCATCCTTCGCCGGCAGCATACAGCCGGTTTACCATCCCGCCATAAACCCGCTTCCCTTCCAGGAGCGAAGCAGTGCCTTCTCCCAGCAGCAAAGGCTCCTTTCCAAATGGCGCGTTAAGATGTACGCCGTCCGCCGTGACCGGGAGCGGGAAAATGACCGTTTCGCACAGCTGTGCCATTTTTGAAAAGCTTACCCTTCGCGCCCGTTCGTCCAAAGGCGCATTTTCCAGCCCGGACGTATACACCACATACCCGTCTTCCAAAAGGGAATGGATGAGCCACACCTGACGGCTGTCCCCGCCGGCCACACCGATTGTTTTTTCTGCCTCCATCATCACAAATCGCCGCCGTTTCTCCGCGCAGCCGGAAGCAGCGAAAGCCTTCGCGCGGAAAAGGCCCCCATCTTGAAACACCTGCCCCCGTTCTCTCCCATAATATGGAAAGGGGTTTCGGAGTGTGAAGTACATTCCCGAAAAAGGTGAAAAAAATAGCGGTTTTTGCCAAAAATCAATTTAGGTGTTTATTTTGACGGCTTTACGCAATATAATAGAGATAGCGTGTTTTTATTGGGAGAAACCCCCATTGATAAAACGGTAAATTGCCGGGACCCCCTGTTTCGGGTCCCCTGATATAAAAGGAGTTGGAAGCTATGGATACTTCTCGTTTGCTGGATTCCATTAAGCATATCCATTTTGTCGGGATTGGCGGCTCCGGTATGTGCCCCCTTGCGGAAATTCTTTTCCACAGGGGTTTTGTCATTACCGGCTCCGATATGAATGAGTCGGATACGCTGGAGCGTGTGCGCGGCTATGGGATTCCCGTCCACATGGGGCACAAGGCCGAAAACATCCAGGGCGCCGAGCTGGTAGTCTACACCGCTGCCGTCAAGCAGGACAACCCCGAGCTGATGGCTGCCAGAGAGCAGAACATCCCCACAGTGGAGCGCTCGGTTCTGCTGGGCATGGTGACGGACCGGTATCCCGATTCCATTGCGGTTTCCGGTACCCACGGCAAAACCACCACCACCGGCATGATTACCCAGCTGCTGGTGAGTGCAGGGAAGGACCCCAGCGCCGTCATCGGCGGCAAGCTGCCCTTTATCGGCACCAACGGCCGGGCAGGCAAATCGGACATTATGGTGTGCGAAGCCTGCGAATATGTGGACACGTTTTTGGAGCTGCATCCGGCAGTGTCCGTTATTTTGAATGTGGACGCCGACCACCTGGATTACTTTAAAAATCTCGAAAATATTATCAAGTCCTTCCGGCAGTTTGCCTGCCAAACCAGCCGCCTGCTGATTGTGAACGGCGACGATGAAAACAGCCTGAAAGCCGTGGAGGGCCTTACCCATGCCCGGATTGTTACCTTTGGCTTTGGCGGCAAAAACGACTATTCCGCTGCCGAAATCGCCGACACCAAGGGCGCACGGGAAGAATTTACCCTGATGAAAAAGGGGCAGCCCCTGTGCCGCATTGAGCTTTCGGTGCCAGGCCGTCACAACATTTTTAACGCCTTGGCTGCCGCGGCAGTGGCCGACCAAATGGGCGTTGCGGCAGAAGAAATCGCCAAGGGGCTTCACGCCTTCACCGGCGTACACCGCCGCTTTGAGGTGCTGGGCCAGTTTGACGGCGTAACGGTTGCCGACGATTTTGCCCACCATCCCACCGAGCTCACTGCCACCTTAAACGCAGCCATGAACATGGGCTTTCGTGAGGTTTGGGCGGTGTTCCAGCCCCACACCTTCTCCCGCACCTATCTCTTGCTGGACGATTTTGCAAAAGCCCTCTCCATCCCCGACCATGTGGTGATGACCGAAATTTTGCCTGTCCGGGAGGAAAACATCTATGGCATCCACACCAGCGATTTGGCAGCCAAGGTGCCGGGCAGCTGCTGGTTCGATTCTTTTGAAAAGATTGCGGACTATGTGATGGAAAAAGCAAAGCCGGGCGATTTGATTTTGACCTTGGGCGGCGGCGACATTTATAAGTGCGCCAACTTAATCGTCAAGCGGTATGAGGAGAAATCCTGATATGATTTTTTTGAAAGAAATCAATTTGCAGGATGCAGAAAAAGAATATCAATATATCGTTTCTGTACCCGCAGATGAAAATGGTTTTATAAACGACTTTTCTAATGCTCCGCGCGAAAACTTTGAGACAGCCATTTTACAGCCGCTGATTTGTCAGGGACAGGGAATGGATTTGCCGGAAGGATATGTACCCCAGACCCACTATCTGCTTTGGGACGATGATACCATTGTAGGCTGGTTCCGGCTCCGTCATTATCTTTGTCCCTCTTTGGCAAACGGCGCTGGACATATTGGCTACAGTATTCGGGAAGGATTTCGCGGAAAAGGCTATGCCACAGCCGGACTTCGCCTTCTTCTGCAAAAGGCCGCAGAAATCATTCCCGAAGAGGAAGTTTATTTGAGTGTCAACAAGGATAATCCTGCTTCTTTGCGTGTGATGCTGAAAAACGGCGGATACATCCACCACGAAGATTCTGATAAGTATTATGTTAGAATCAAACGCTAAGATGCTTTTTGTTAACATTCCATGCTGATAAACGGCTTTTGGCTGTTTATGATTGATAGAAAGAAAAGAAACACAAGGGCCGGTAAATGCCGGCCGGGACAAAAACGGAGGATTCTATGAGCGGATACTTTGGAGTAGCTTCGAAAAACGACTGCATGTTTGACCTGTTCTTCGGCACCGACTATCATTCCCATTTGGGGACCCGCCGGGCCGGACTGGCCGTATACAGCAGGGAGGAGGGCTTCAACCGGGCGATACATAATATCGAGAACGCCCCCTTCCGCACCAAGTTCGACAAGGACTTTGGCGAAATGCACGGCAACTTGGGCATCGGCTGTATCTCTGACTATGAGCCCCAGCCCCTGATTGTCCGTTCTCACCACGGCACCTATGCCATCTCCACTGTGGGAAAAATTAACAACCTGGATGAGATTGTCAAACAGATTTTTACCACCGGCCATGCCCATTTTTTGGAGATGAGCGGCGGCGACATCAACGCTACCGAGCTGGTGGCCGCCATTATTAACCAGAAGGACAACCTGATTGAGGGCATTCAATATGCCCAGGAAATTATTGACGGCTCCATGACCATGCTGCTGCTTACCCCCAAGGGGATTTTGGCAGCCCGGGACAAAATGGGCCGCACCCCGGTGTGCGTGGGCAAAAAGGACGGCAGCTACTGCGTTTCCTTTGAGAGCTTTGCCTATTTGAACCTGGAATACACCCGGGAAAAGGAGCTTGGCCCCGGAGAAATCGATATGATTACCCCCGAAGGCGTTGTCACACTGGTACAGCCCGGCAAGGACATGAAGATTTGTACCTTCCTGTGGGTTTATTACGGCTACCCGTCCTCCTCCTATGAGGGCGTGAGCGTGGAAAAGATGCGCTATAACTGCGGTGCTTTGCTTGCCAAGCGGGACACCGCCCATCCCGACACCGTTGCCGGTGTGCCCGATTCCGGCATTGCCCATGCTGTTGGCTATTCCAATGCTTCCGGCATCCCCTTCTCCCGCCCGTTTATCAAATATACCCCCACCTGGCCCCGCTCCTTCATGCCCACCGTCCAGAGCCGCCGGGATTTGATTGCCAAAATGAAGCTGATTCCCGTCCATGAGCTGATTGAAAACAAGAGCCTGCTGCTCATTGACGATTCCATTGTCCGCGGAACCCAGCTGGGCGAAACCACCCAGTTTTTATATAACAGCGGTGCAAAAGAAGTCCATGTCCGCCCTGCCTGCCCGCCGCTGCTTTTTGGCTGCAAATATTTGAACTTCTCCCGCTCCACTTCGGAAATGGATTTGATTACCCGCCGTGTGATTAAGGAAATGACCGGAGAGGACGAGGTGGATATTACCCCCTATACCGACCCGGAAACCCCGGAATATGCCGAGATGCTGGAAAGAATCCGCCAAAAGCTGCACTTTACCTCCCTGCGGTATCACCGGCTGGATGATTTGATGGAGTCTGTGGGCATTGACCGCTGCAAGCTGTGCACCTATTGCTGGGACGGCAAAGAATAATTTCATGGCCTGAACGGAGGGAACCCGATGGATTTGGAAACCCTGTTTCATCTGATTGAGCTGCAGCCCGAAATGATAGAGAAGCTGGAAGCCGCCGCGCAGACGCTTCCCCCGCTTCCCAAGTCGTTTCCCCAATCCCTGCTCAGCCGTTATGCCGCAGATGCCTATTCCGAGCTGAAAGCGGCGCTGGGCGATGATTCGGACAGCATTCGGATGCTCTATTGCCAGCTGACCGCCGCCTGTTATACCTGGGAGGAATATCGGAAAAAAGGGATTCCCGAAAAAATTTTTATCGACACCATGAAATGCTTTCCCCGCTTTATTGGGGAGTGTTTGGAAAAAACCGGAAATCTTGCCTTTGACAGAGGCTGGTGGACCTGGCGGCAGCTGAGCCTTTCCCTGTTCCGCATTGGCGCGCTGGAATATGAATTCCAAACCCACAAGGGGGAACCGGTGATAGAGCTGCACATCCCTTCGGATGGGGACTTGTCAAAAGACGCGGTGGATGCTTCTTTTCGGGAGGCACAAAAATTTTTCCAAACCTTTTATCCCGAATACCCATATGAAAAATATACCTGTACCTCCTGGCTCCTCTCCCCCGCCCTGCGGGAGCTGCTGCCCGAAAACTCCCGGATTCTGGCTTTTCAGAGCCGGTTTCAGGATATAAAGGCGGATTTGGGCGATTTGGGATTTTTGGAATGGCTGTTCCAGGCGCCCGAAACGGTGCGCTATGAAGACCTGCCCGAGCATACCAGCCTGCAAAAAAAGGCAAAAGTACTCCTTCTCAGCGGCGGCAGCATTGGCGCCGGCTGCGGAATGATTCCAAG
>DYBQ01000123.1 GCA_019418545.1 Clostridiales bacterium
TGGATACACAATCCCAAACGGCCTGTAGAAGAACGTCCTTCCAGCATAGGGACATATTTACTGGTAGTCGTAAATTCTTTTGTTCTTCCCAAATACAGCTTATTTGGTTCTAATAGTAATCCTTCTTTTGGAATGATTAACTTTTTAGTCGGATTTGGCTTTCTCATATCCAATATGTCATCTTCATATACCAATAACTCATTATGCAGCGTTAAGTTATAGCTGTTTGGGTTTACTTGATTGGGGTTAAATGGATTTATCACGATATTTCCATTTTTTACTTCTCTTTCTATTTCTTTGCCTGATAAAATCATCTTTTTACTCCAATGTCACCTTTATTTTCTTTCCGAGTGCTTTGGCAATAAGGCTTAAAGTATCTAACTTTAAAGTTTGGCCTTTCTCCACAGCCCTAAGAGTATTAATTCCCACACCGGATTTTTCCGCAAGCTCTTTTTGGTGTAAACCTTTTGCTTCTCTCAACTTTTTAATTTCTGTGCCAATTTCCATTTTCCTACCTCCATATTTAGGCACTATATCAACGCCTTTCCGTGCCGTCATACCCTTTTGCTTCTTTTTATACGGCGTGCCTTCATGCTTATAGCACTCTTGCGGTGTGATGCCTCTTTTCTCACCAGTATCTATCATGTAGTGACATGCATATACCGTTGTCCCTACCCCAGACATAAGTCTGCGATAGAAGCAATCGTAACATTTGTTATGCTTTACTTTGCTTTCTGACACTTTTCCGCATCCGCATAAATCCCATATTTTACTCTTTACCGTTTCACTGGGGCGCACTCGTCCAGATAATATTGCATTTGCATATCCCGTACTTATACCGACACTGGACGCAAACTCTCTTTGAGTTATATTTTTACTTTTTATGTGCAAACGAAGTTCTTCTCTTAATGTCATTTCTCTTCCCTTTCCAGCCTATACAGCTTGTCCAATGCCTCTTGCAAAGGGCAACGCTTACACTCATAGTCGTTATCTTTGCAGATAATCGCGCAGCCCTTTCCTCCCGTCTTTTTTACTCCCACTTGCTTAAATGCGGGGTAAAATTCAGTTAGATGTTCCATTGTTAAGCCTCCGAAATATATACTCTGATGTACGGCTCTTTTGCGTAAAATTTCTCAACATTCAACTGTACAACACATGAATCGTCCTTATAGGCTATGCCATTTAATGCATCACATACCGCTTTAGCGATATTGTCTGCATCAGGTTTTTTTGTTGGCTTTATTTCATCAGCAATCATTTCCAGAACTCTTTTTCTTGATGTACTCTTGGGAATTTGAAAGTATGCACATATCGTGACAGATACCGCACCTGAAAACATACCTCTGCACTGTGTCAGATAAGCTGTTGCAATTTCTCTCTCATAATCCCTTGTTTTCTTCGGTGTATATACAACCGTTCTGTCCCTAAGCTTTGCAGCTCGTGGTCTTTCTTTTCCCCGCGGTGCTCCTAATACCGTGAACTGTGTCATCATAAATATTCCCCCAAATCAAAGTTTTCAAAATCGTCCAAGTCGTAAGTTGTTTGTCTCTTGGGCTTTGCTGTCTCCACAGCCGCTTCATCTTCCCACCTTCGGCCATTTAACCATGTTGCCGGCAGTGGGATATATCTGCCGTTTTCTTTTTGCCAGTCAAAAGAAGATTTCTGCGCTTCCAGTGCCTTTTTCATCTTTTCAAATAAAGTCTTGTCCGGCTTTATCTTCAAGTATGCTTTTTCTGCTGCTGCCTTTGCTTGCTTTTTAGGATACAAAATCCAAAAATCATCAAATGGCACATGCGCGCATATAGTGTCTCCTTTACTTTTCTTTACTTTACTTTCCTCTTCTTTCCTTTGTTGTGAAATGTCAGCGTTTTTTTGAAAAATGTTTACATTTTCTTCGATAATGCATACATTTTTCGGTAAAAGGGCGCACTCAACCAAGAGGTATTGCTTTTTGATTTTGACTTGCTTTCTGCGGTCTACTGCTTTTAGATACCTTAACTGGATTCCTTTTGATGTAAGAATCCCGTATCTTTCAAACATGTCTTTATCAAAAATACCTCTTTTTATAGAAGCCTCTACTATTTCAGAAACGACATTGCCACCCGTACCGTTGCGCTTTGCGAACAACAATGCAACCTCTTTTGTCCATTCACAATAGTAACCTTCGCCCCCATAAATGCGCTGTAAGAGCTTGACGACTACTGCAAATCCTTGTAAACAAAATTCTGCTTCTATTAACTCAAACTTACTGTCCAATTCACAATCCAAAGGAAAATATGGAATACCATCTTTCATAGTTTCCTCCGATTTTTAACTATCTGCCGTACGGAAACGCCAAGACCACCCGCGAATGCAAACAATCAGGGAACCCCCGTATTATCCGGCTTAGTTATTCTTTAAAAACTTTCTTGCGCCTTTTGCGCTCCAAAAAATAGATTTTTTCTTTATCATGTTAAGAAATCGTTTTTACTCTGTGTAAATATTCATCTAAAATTGAAAATTTATTTAGGTATATATCATACTTTGATTGGTGCTTACCAATACTTATTTGAAGTTGTTGAACCTTAAATGAAGGTATTACGTAAAACTTATCGGCATTTCCTCCATCTCGTGCAACAAGTATGTAAATATCACATGTTGGCTTTTTCTTTCTCAATGCAAAAGAATAAAATTCGCACATTTGAGGGCTTTTATATAAAGCTGAAACTTTAACATCTATCTTCAAAATTCCATCAACAAGTAAATCATAAGGATAATTTTGTGACATCATTTCAACCGAGAAACCTTTACTAGACAAAAGTTCGCAAACTTCTCTTTCTACTTTCTTCGCTTTTGATGTATCGTTGTCCTGTACGGTTAATCCTAATTTTTTAGCCCAACCATAGTATCCTAATGTCTTTGAAATTTTGTTTGTTAATCTGTCATTTCCATAGAAATCATGTATATCCGTTCTGGTTGGCATCAAGTTATTTCCTATGTGCCGTGATACTTCTAAAATATCCGCTTCAATCATCTCATTTGTCCAAATTGTTGCCATAATACCACCTCCATTTCACTTCCTGCGCTTTTGTATTCACGGGATAAACGCTAACCCTCAGTTAAAAGGCAAGTCCCCGTCGTCCATAATTTCCTCAAAACCTCCGCTTTCAGGTGTGTACTGCACATCAGCACTACCCGTCTTTTCCTGCTTGCTGTCTGCAAAATCTACCTTTTCCGCTAAGATTTCAAAGGCTTTTCGTTTATTGCCGTCTTTGTCTGTGTAGCTTCTGGTTTGGATAGCTCCTTGAACAGCTATTTTTCTGCCCTTTTTAAAGTGCTTGCAGATAAATTCCGCTGTGTCTCTCCATGCCACAATGTCGATAAAGTCAACCTGCCGTTCTTCCCCTGCCTTTTGGTAAGGACGGTCAACAGCTATGCTAAAGCTGGTTACTGCGTTGTCATTTTGTGTATGTTTTAGCTCTGGGTCGGCTGTCAATCTGCCAATTAAAACTACGCTATTCAAAATCCCACCACTTTCTATAAATTAATTTTGATTCGTTCCAATCTGGATATTTACTTTGTAAATATTGCTTGAACTTTTCCTTGATGTCTTTTCTTTTTGGTGTATGGTCGTAATCATGGTGACACTGCATACACATTGTGCCGATATTCTCTTCTATACCAAGTCCCCCTTGCGAACGTGCGATATAGTGCGAGTTTGGCATGGCGTATGGACTATGGCATATAATGCATTCATGTCTGTCTCTTTCCCACACTTTGTCTTTGACCGCCTTTGATATATCAAGTGCTTTCGTTCTTTTCTTCATTCTTCCACCTGTCCGTTAAGGCTGCGAGTTGCTCCGGCGGATATGTTTCAATGCCTAACTCTTTTGCCTCAAATACAACTTCACTTATCAAGGCTGCCATTTCTTTTTTATCGTAAGTCGATGAACCGTAGTATACGATAACCCGTGTACAGTCTTTCACTTTGCTTCCATCTATGGTCTTGACGATGTTTCCCAAGCCTCCGGATTCCCAATGTCTTGTAAAGCTTTCAATGGCTTTATCAGGAAGAAGCAAGTACTCATATACCCCTACCCTGCGAATCATTTCAAGATAAACATTTTCTTTTGTCGTCTCCAGCTTTTTTGCGATTTTATCGCATAAAACCCACATATATGCGTTGGCATCTAGGGAGCGTTTCCCGTAGTCCTCTTTTAGTCTTGCTGTATACTGCTTATCTTTTTTCGATTGGCAAAAGTGCTTTACAACACCGGATTCTTTTGCTTGAAGCATAAGCCATATGCCTTCACTGTCGGTCATCCACTTTGCTTTTTCAAATGTTACCTCTGTCACTTAGAAACATCTTCTTTCTTTGGATAGAGAACAAAAACTCTTTCCGATTTTCTTTGTCCTCTAGCCTTTCTCCAAATAGCAAGTGCTTCTATTTTCCCGTGTGAATCATACTCTATCTTAGATACAACAAATTTATCATTCGTAGCTTTTTTACCTTTGCCATTAGTAAAAATTTCAACATATTCAGAGGGTATCCATATATAAGGAGCGGTATAGAGTTCTCTTCCAATACCCCAATTGAAACACGCTCTCTTAAAACTGTCAGAAGCTTCTCCTTTTTCTTTCTCTGTTACACTTTCTGTCCCGCAATTATCCTTCCAAATCCATTCATTTCCAACTTTTATGCCAACGGAGCAGTACAGATTTCCTTTACACTCATAATATCGGCATTGCCACATATCACATCCAACTGTTTCGTCAAGGATATTCATGTCACAACGTGCATCTTTATATAGCAAAAGACTCACTCCATTTTCACTGATAGTCGCGACACGGCACTGTATTTCGTCAGCCTTCAATCGTCTAAAGCTTGTCATCTACTTCACCTGCAAATTCATACTTGTTTTAAGCTCTGCGCCTTCAAGTTCTTTTCCTTCTTTCATCAGCTTTGTAACATCTGCCTTTGGAATTTTTATTGTGGTTTCCGTAATACATAAATTTGGATACTGCTCTTTGAACGCTTCTTCATCAGCTATGTACAAAGATGTTGATTTTCTGAAAGAAATAGCATTTCTTGGTGTTTCCAATCTCTCCATACCGATAGCCTGCATAGAACAAGATAAATAATGTTTCAGACTATCAATTTGCGCTTTTTTCGACTTCATACGCTTATTCAATGCATCTTTTTCAGCCTTTATCGCGGCAATTTCAGCCTCTTGGTTCTTTATCATACATGCGATATTGTCAGCTTTTTCATTGAACTCCCCCTTGATACCCTCTAATGTATCTGCTACAGCTTCAATCGGGATTTCTTCATCCTCAACTGCCTGTAAAAATTGATTATATTCGTTACTGATTTCATATAGCTTCATTTGTCTAAGTCAATCCTCCACTCATACTGATAAAACTCAACGTCTTTGTATATAAAAAACTTCTTATATGGATTCATCCAGTCATCTTGCTCTACTGTGACTAGTACCGCCCCCACGGCACTAGCTAAAGCTTCGATACGGTCAGTGACTTGAATACCCCCACTAAAAATTGGATAAAGACTGGCTTTGCACTCTTGCTGTAGTGCTGTATATCCTTTGTATAGCTTTACCAAGTCTTCTACATCATCAACAGTGTTTTGCTTATCGTCTGCAAAAGCAGGATGATTTCTAGCCTTCATACCCTTCACCCTCCCAATATCCACACATAAGATTTTTTGGATTTTCGTGTGCTTTGATATATCCTCTTTCTTTCATATCAGATATTCTCATCCTTATCCCTGCATATACTCCATAATCTTCGCCTGCCTCGATAGACCCGCCTGCCTCGATAGACTCGCCTGCCTTGATAGACTCGCCTGCCTTGATATACCCGCCTGCCTTGATATACCAGCCTGCCTCGATAGACCCGCCTGCCTTGATATA
>DYBQ01000124.1 GCA_019418545.1 Clostridiales bacterium
CTTATCTGTAGCACTTTTATGGGAGGCTGAAAATAATGTCAGGCCATTCAAAATGGAACAATATCAAGAGAAAAAAAGAAAAAACCGATGGCGCCAAGGCCAAAATCTTTACGAAAATCGGCCGTGAGCTGGCTGTTGCCGTAAAAGAAGGCGGCGGTCCCGACCCGGCTTCCAACTCGAAGCTGAAAGACTGTATCGCCAAAGCAAAGGCCAACAACGTCCCCAACGATAATATCGAGAGAATTATTAAAAAGGCTGCCGGTGACGGCGATGCCGAGCGTTATGAGAGCATGGTGTATGAGGGCTATGGCCCCAACGGCGTGGCTGTGATTGTGGAAGCTTTGACCGATAACCGGAACCGTACAGCTGCTGACGTGCGCCACTATTTTGACAAGTTTGGCGGCAATTTGGGAACAACCGGATGCGTTTCCTTTATGTTCTCCGAAAAAGGCGTCATTGTCATCGAGCGGGAAGACCATGACGAAGACCAGGTGATGGAGGATGCACTGGAAGCCGGTGCAGCCGATTTCCAGGCTGACGAGGACGTGTTTCAGATTTTCACCGAGCCGGATGATTTCTCCGGGGTCCGGGAAGATTTGGAAGCCAAGGGCTATGAGTTTGTTTCCGCAGAAGTTGAGATGGTGCCCAGCACCTATACAACCTTGACCGATGAGGATTCGATTGTAAAAATGCAGAAGCTGCTGGATGCGCTGGAAGACAACGACGATGTCCAGAATGTCTGGCATAACTGGGATGCGCCGGAATCCGATGAGGATGATGAATAATCCGGCTGCCATATAGGAGGTACGCCTTTATGACTGACAATACCAATCTTTGCATGAATTGTATGGCCGACACCGGCGGTAATGCAGTTTGTCCCCAGTGTGGGTGGAACACGCAGGAGCCGCAGATGCTCCATGCCCTGCCATACAGGACCTCTTTGCAGGGGCGTTATATTGTCGGCCGGGCAAAAAAATCCAATGGCGAGGGAATCACCTACATAGGGTGTGACACTGTGCAGAATACCGTGGTGGAAATCCGGGAGTTTTTCCCCCAGAGCATTTGCCAGCGGCAGGAACAGGGGACAGAGGTTCTGGTTTCTGGCGGCAACGAGATTGTTTTTGATGAATCGCTGGCTATGTTTCTCAATTATGCCCGGGAAATTGCCCACATGCGGGATTTGTCTGCAATTGTCCCTATTTATGATATTTTTGAAGAAAACCATACCGCTTATACTATCTCTGAGTGGAGCGAAAGTATTACCCTGCGGTATTTTGTGGAGCGCAGCGGCGGCAGCCTGACCTGGAATGCGGCCCGGCAGCTGTTTATGCCGGTGCTGTCAGCTTTGAGTACCATGCATGCGGCAGGGGTCAGTCACCTGGGGATTTCCCCGGAATCCCTGAAAATTATGCAGGACGGGAAAATGCGTCTGGGAGATTTTTGTATCAACCTGGTCCGCCGGATGGATACCGATTTCCCCCCGGACATGGTGCCCGGCTGCGCGGCAATTGAGCAGTATGTGATGGACTGCCCGCTGGACGAAGCAACGGATGTGTATGGCTTTACGGCTTCGCTGTTTTTTGCTTTGACAGGGGAGCTTCCGCGGGATGCCGTATATCGTAAGGACGACTCCCGGCTGCTGATTCCCACCGAGTTGGCAAAAAGCCTTCCTCCACACGTAATATCTGCACTGGCAAACGGGCTGCAGGTGCGGCCGGAACAGCGCACAAAAACCTTTGAGAGGCTGCGCGCAGAGCTTTCGGCGGCTCCAACGGTAACGTCTACTTTGGAGCAGACCGCTTCCATCAAAAAGCTCCCGCCTGTCCCCCAAAAAGATACAGAGAGGATGCCCGGGTTTGTGTGGCTTCTGTTATCCTGTGCGATTAGCTTGGTTGTGATGGCAGCTATTGTTTGGATTTGGTTCCAATTCCAGCCCGACCTGTTAAACTCGGGAACAGAAGGTACGGACGTGACCTCTGTTGTATCGGAAGTTGACAGTGAGGTATCGTCCCAGGATTCATCGGAGCTGTCTTCTTCATCAGAGGCCAGTGTGGAAAATATGATTGAGGTTCCTGACCTTCGTGGGGAAGTGTATGACGACCTTTTGGCAGGAGTATCGGCTTCGGAAGACCCGGAGTATACGGTTTTGCTGTCAGAAAGGGCTTTTAGTACCACAGTGGAAGAAGGAAAAGTTATCTCCCAAAATCCTTCCCCCGGTGAAAGCATGGTGCGTGGAGGCGCAATTGTTGTAATTGTCAGCCAGGGAGAACCAACCCGGGAACTTCCACCGGTAAAAGGGCTTACCTTGGCGGAAGCCGCCGAACGGGTAACGGATGAAGGCTTTATACCGGTAACCGAAAAAGTGAGGGATGAAGAGGTCCCCGAAGGTAAAGTGGTAGGCTATAAGGATTTTGAAGTGGGACAACAGCTTGCTTATGGCTCGGAAGTAACGCTGCTGATTAGCGAAGGTGATGGTACGTCTGAGTCTGAATAAGCGTGCTGGAAACTGAATATATCAAAAGAGCGGAGCAGGTTTTCCTGCTCCGCTCTTTTACTTTTCGCCACAAGGATTTTTTCAGCAGCCATACAAGTCCTCAATATCCTCGTCGTCATTGTCAAAATACCGGCTCCCTTTGGAATTTCCGGGAGCACAGAATAGCCCGATAATGACGCCCAAAGCCATAGACAGAGCTGCCAGCAAAAATACCGTGCTTTTTTTCATGAACAACAAGCCTCCTTTCCCCCAGCAGGTTAGTATCCTCATTGTACCCTGAATTCCAAGGGATTGCAAGGGATTCAGCCGAGATTCAAAAGATTGGCAGCATTTTTGCCCAAAATCAAGTCCAGTTCACTGCTGGAAAAACCGCATTTTTCCAAAAAAGCAAGCTCATCACAGGAGCGGCTCCAGGGGCTGTCGCTGGCAAACAGGATTTTGTCCAGCCCATGGCGGCGTATCATCCGGGCAGCCTGTTCTGGCGTGAGGAAATGGGAGATAAAAGCCGTGTCCAAATAGACATTCTTTTTCCCGAGCAAAAAGGTTTCGGCTTCTTCTGGCGTGCTCATCCCACCCATATGAGCCGCAATAATGGTGAGGGAAGGGAAAAGGTCTGCAAGCTTGGCCATTTTTTCTGCTGGCGCATGAATCACATCGGGGGAAAGGGGGTCGCGGCCTGTGTGGAAGGTGACGGGCAAACGAAGGGCAGCGGCTTCCTCATACAGAGGGAACACGGCAGGGTCATCTACCATAAAATCCTGATAATCAGGATGAAGTTTGATTCCTTTTAAGCCCAAAGCATGAATCCGCCGAATTTCTTCTGTTGGGTTTTCTGCATGGGGATGAACGCTGCCAAAACAGAAAACATTCCCTTTTTGAATAGAAGCCGCCCAGTTATTCACAGAAGTGTGCTGGGTGGGGGTAGTGGCAATGTGCATCAAAGCAAAGGCATCCACGCCCCATTCCTTCATTTTGGCCGCTGTGCCCGCAAGGGTGCCATCTGTTTCATAAGGGCACCCGCAAATCGAAGAAAGCTTTGGCAGTGCCTTTGCTGCAATCTTATCGGGAAATGCGTGGACATGCATATCAATTATCATTGGGAAAACCTCCTCAAAACCTTATATAAAACAAAAAAGCGGACGAAATCAATCGTCCGCTTTCGATACCATATAGAGTCCTCAGCAGACTGAATCAGTCGCTGCTGAAGGGCAGAAGAGCCAGATGACGGGCACGCTTAATAGCAACCGTCAAATCGCGCTGATGACGGGCACAGGTGCCGGTCACACGGCGGGGCAGAATCTTTGCGCGCTCGGAAATGAAGCGGCGAAGTCTGGCAACATCCTTATAATCGATGGTTTCCACCTTGTCAACGCAGAAGCTGCAAACCTTTCTGCGGCCCTTGCGTCCACCGCGGCGGTTATCTCTCTCGGGTCTATCAGCCATGGAAAAAGCCTCCTTTTCATCAAAAATAAAAATCAAGAATCAAATACTTTGAAAAAAATCCCAAACAATTGCTTAGAAGGGCAAATCGTCATCCATGGGAATTTCTTCGAAATCGCCGGTGTCACCGCTGGTATAAGCGGGCGCCGGTTCAGCTGCCGGTTTGGAGTAGCTGTTGGTATTGTAGCTGCCGCCATAATTTTGGCCATTGTCTCCGCCATAACTGCTGCCTTCGGAGCTGCGCTTGGACTCGGTGAAACTCACGTTGTTGGCCTGAATTTCAAAAGCCTTGCGTTTTACACCCTCGCGGTCAGTATAACTGCGGGTTTGAATGGAGCCTTCCACTGCAATCATCTGGCCCTTGCGGAAGTACTTGCAGACAAATTCTGCCGTGCCCCTCCAAGCCACAATGTCGATAAAATCGGCCTGACGCTCGGTTCCTGCCTTGGCATAACCACGGTCAACTGCAATGGTAAAAGTCGTAACGGCAATGCCGTTAGGAGTATGGCGTAATTCCGGGTCGGCTGTCAGCCGTCCCATTAAAACAGCAACATTCAGCATGCCTTACACTCCCTTTCGCTTATTCAGCGTCAGCGGACTTTTCTTCAGCCGGCTGAGCGGGCTTTACGTTCTTGACTTCCTTCTTGACGATGAGAGAACGAAGAACGCCGTCCGTAATCTTAAAGACGCGGTCCAGTTCAGCAGTAAAAGCGGGAGCGCTCTTGAAGTTGATGAGGGTGTAGTAGCCCTCGGTCTGCTTCTGAATCGGGTAGGCCAAACGGCGCTTGCCCCAATCGTCCACGCTTTCCACTGTGCCGTGCTTATCGATGAGCTTCTTGAACTTTTCGACAACAGCAGCAGCGCCTTCCTCACCCAGTTTGGTGGAGAGGATGAAAACGGTCTCGTAGGAATTGATAATCTCTGTCATGTTGTTGCACCTCCTTTTGGACATAAGGCCCCATTTTAAATCCGGGGCAAGGATAAGAGACTGCCAAAACCGGCAGTCAACAGACTTATTATATCAGTCTGCCGGCTGCCGGTCAAGCATTTCTTTTGAATTTTAGAGGGTTTTGGCGATTTCTTTCAGATATGCCCGAAAATCAGCGCCGATTTGCGGGTGATTCAGGGCAACTTCCACACTGGCCTGCATAATTCCCAGCTTATTGCCCATATCATAGCGGTTTCCGGTAAAGTCAACGGCCACCATCCCCTGCTGGCGGGCCAGGGTACACATGGCGTCGGTGAGCTGGATTTCGCCGCCGGCTCCGGGAGGGGTGTTGTCCAGAATGTCAAAGATTTCGGGGGGCAGGATGCACCGGCCCAGAATGGAGAACAGGGAGAGGATTTTATCGGGGGTGGGCTTTTCAATCATATCGGTGCAGGTATATAGGTTGTCCCGAATGGATTCTACCTTCAGGGAGCTGTATTTGGTAATGGCTTCGGCAGAAACCTCTTTTACACCCAGCACACCTTTTCCGAATTCCTCATAGGCGCGGATGAGCTGGCCGCAGGCCGGGTCTTCTCCGATAATAACATCATCGCCATAGAGGACGGCAAAGGGCTCGCCGTTAATAAAGGAGCGGGCGCAGTTCACAGCATGTCCCAGGCCCCGGGTTTCCTTTTGGCGGACAAAATAGATGTTGGCCATGTGGGAAATATCGATGACCTCTTTCAGCATCGCCTCTTTTTCGGGGCTTCCGCTCAAACGGGATTCCAGCTCGGGAACCCGGTCAAAGTGGTCCTCGATTAGGCCCTTGCCCCGGTTGGTAATAATTAAAATATCGGTAATCCCCGAGCGGACGGCTTCCTCCACAATATACTGAATTGCGGGTTTATCTACAATGGGGAGCATTTCTTTCGGCATGGATTTCGTGGCGGGAAGCACCCGGGTGCCAAGCCCGGCAGCGGGGATAACCGCTTTGCGAAC
>DYBQ01000125.1 GCA_019418545.1 Clostridiales bacterium
CCTGCGTGTGGATTCTTAACTTGTCTCTTTGGTATTCGGTGAACGCCCTGTATCATAGTAATATAGGAAAGAATATAAGTCAATATGCGACGACAAACTGTAACTTTTATAAATGTACTTTTAAATTAAAGTGTAGGCATTACAATGATGTGTGACAAGAGATAAAAGGGATTGCGAACAGGACACCATTCTCATTTTCTTTGTCATGGAGATAACAGCCTGTGGGATGAGAAATCATTTTACAGGCTGTTTCGGTTATAGGGGTATTGCCTCTCGCAGTTCCCTTTTATACTTGTAATATGTATTCCGTGCAATGCCAATGAGCCTGATACAATCTGCATCGCACAGCGTTCCGTCAAAATCCCTACTATATTTTCTAATGGACTCCTTGCAAGCGGCGGCTTTTTTGACTACCAGTTTGCGACCGCGCTCCTGACCTATCTGTTTGCCGTTCAGTTTGGCGGTCAACATTCCTTCTCTGGTGCGCTGGTGCAGGTCGTCAACTTCCTTTTGGGCTTGCGCAAAGGCAAGGCGTATCTGTTCTTTGGCAAGGTCAACGGTGTACTGATTCAGTGCGGCAATGACCGAGGACACAAAACTGTCGGTGGCGGCATTGCCTGTTTCCAGCTGGGTGCTGATTTGCCGCTGAATGGTCTGTCGGTAGGTCTCTGTGTTGATGTGCGGCTCCTTGAGAAAGCAAAGTGTCACATTTTGGGCGTACAGGTCTTCATAAAGCTGGCAACCCTCATCGGCACTGCGGCTCATACGGGATACGCTGTCAAACACGATAGTGTCGCCAGCCTGCACGGCATGGAGCAATTTGTCAAGTTCTCTTCGGCCTTGATAGGGCGTGCCGGTATATACTTCTCGAAGGATATGCGCGGTTGGATATGTTGCCAAAATGTTGCGTACTTGCCGTTCGATATTTTGCTGTGGTGTGGAAATACGGCAGTAACCATATATCTGCATGGCGGTATCACCTCTAAGGCTCGTTAATTTTGATACTGATAGTATACTTACTTTGTCATACGATAGCAAGCACTTTTAATACTACTTGTGCATAGCTTAAATTTGATACTGGAAATGATGGCGGTGGTCGCTTGTGTGACCGCCGCCATCGTTCTACTTTTCGGATGTGGCCGCAAGACTGCACCATGCGCAGGTTTTGCACTCGGCCATTTCCCCGCAAGGGGGAACGCCGGTATCTGGTTCGTATGGGCAGGAATGGTAATCGTATTGCATTGTAGTGCTCCTTATTAAAAGTGTACATATAAAAATGGCGGTCTACTCTCACTCGACCATTATCGCTGTTATTGTGACTTATTCGGTAACAACCATCTTTTCCATACAGTCGCCGCATATCAGGTTGATGACCTTGGTCGCTCGGCAACTATTGCCACATTTGGGGCAGATATATTTGCGGGTACTGCTTGGCTTTTTCGTTCTGGTTTCCGCTCCTGCACTGCTGTTGCCGCCCTTGGGGAGCGTTCCGAGTACATCCAGCAGGTTAAGGCTCTCGACCATCTGGAAATCTTGCCAGCCCTGCTCCTCTACAAAATCCAGAAGTTCAAGACCGGGGCTGGTAATTGTCCAACCATATTTGGGATGGTGTTCGACTTCCAGACCGTGGGTTTCTGCAATGTGCTTGAAATTCTTGTTGTGATATACGCCGTTATTGCTGGTGTCCTTTATACCGTGTTCGGCGCAATACTCGTGTACCATCTCATGGACTAACACGCCAGCCAGAAAAGCACACTCTTGGTTTAAGCTGGCAGAACTTATATTGATTTCGTAGCGCCGTTCTTCGCCTGTTTTCCAAACCTTACCAGTGGTGAAGTGCCCATACGCGCCAGCGGTCTTTTTCAAGCTGATAACGACCTCCGGCAATTCACCGTCAAAAAAGCGGCTATTAAGTGCTCGGAACATTTTCTCAAGCTGTCCTGCCACGCGGCTCGTTTTAATCGTCTGTTTCATTTTCGTTGTCCTTTCGTCTTAAAAGTTCACTTTTAAATCCCCGCCGAAGCGGTTTGCAGGTTTGGCCCCTGCCGGCGAAAAGAAAAAGTAAAGCCCCCATCCCGGTGTCAACAGAACATGGAATATCGCAGCACTCCCCGCAAAAGTGCGAGAATATGCCGTGAAAGTCTGTTGACTTAGGGCTGGGGGCTTATATACTTTTTTGAGCGGCAGGGCCACGCTTCTCAATCTCCGCCGCAGCGGTTTATCAGTCTTTTTAAAGTATAAATAACGCTTTAAAGCAAAAATATAATTTTTGCAAAAAAGCATTTTTGGGGCTTGCCAATCCTTGCGAATTGCAGAAAATGAAATTTGTAGGAGGAATCCCTTTTACCGTTATAGCACACGCATAACAATTTTGAATATACAAAATGTATATATTTTCCGTGTGCATACTTTAAACGATATATACATGATGTATTGAATTATGAACGTTTTAAAGGAGGAAAAACATTATGAAACGTTTCTTTGCGTCGGATGCTGAGAGTGATATGCTTATCGCTGAGGCAACCAAAACCTTTGGATTGAAAATTGGAGACATCATCAATATGGCAATTAAAAATCAGTTTCTGCCGATTACGGAACCGTTCCGCACGGAGGCAAGATTTATCTTGCAACGCCATACAGAAGGAGCGTTGGAAGCTCAGGAAATCAAGCAGTCGATGACGCGCGGTATTAGAGCGTTAGGAACGCGCCCGGTGCGTGATGCAGACCGCTTGCAAGGATTTTTTGCCCGGTACCATTTGCATGAGGATGTAGAGAACTGCACCATTACAGAGAATGATGCCTTGTGGGAATCTGCTGTTGAGGTCTACAATATTCTCGGCAAACAGATTTCAGCTGGAGGCATCAGCAAAATTAACGGTGCGCGTTTGGTGGATGACATTTTTGCAGAGTGGGATACTTTGTGGAGCGAAAAGGCTGTGTACGATGTGCTGGCGGCGCTTGCGTTTCGTTGCGAGCCGAACCAGGCGTTCCACTGGTTTGAGGGCATGCAGTTCCTTACAGGGATTGAGCATGATGCAATGGGCCAGTGGTGCTGTACATCGGGTAGAAAAAAATAAGACCTGACACGCCTTTGCGATAGTAAGGCGTACAGGTCGCAGCAAGGGCGGTGCTGAAATTCTGCGCGAAAGTGCAGAACTTGGGCACCGCCAATCTTATAGGGGCAGGAACGGCGAAAAGTCGTTCCGATGGGGGCCGCAGCCCCCACTGACGGCAAGCAGGTCTTGTCGGCAGCGGGGAGTCCAGAGGGGTCACGCCCCTTTGGCAAGGTAAGCCCGCAAGGGCGGTGGGAGTTTCCGGGGAAACTGCCATACCTTGTATGACACAGCAGATGGAGACTAAATGTACTGCTTGCTTTTGCAGTACATTTTAAGCCGCAATCGGATGGGGCATGGCCCCCAACGAGAAGGGAATGATTATGATGGCGTGTGCCGAGAAGTTTGGTGCGGGCGCAGTCCGCAATATACTTCGCCACAACCGGCGAGAAATCGAACATTCGAGTAACCATGACATTGACCCGAAAAGGCTGGAGCGGGACTATATACTATCCCCAGACCGGGGCATGACTGAGTATGACTATTTTTTGCAGCGCAAATCGGAACTGTACTGCTACAACCGTAACGATGTAAAGGTTATGGTCGGCTGGATTGTGACAGCCCCGCAGGATTTAGACCCGGAGCGCTACGATAACTTTTTCTACGCAACATACAATTTTTTGGCAAATCGTTATGGTGAGGAAAATGTTGTGCAAGCCATTGTCCATGATGACGAGGGCGGCCAGCCGCATTTGCATTTTTGTTTCGTGCCCGTTGTCGAAGACCCGAAGCACGAGCAGGGCTATAAAATCTGTGCGAACGATGTTCTTGACCGCCGCGAACTGCGCAATTTTCATCCAGACCTGCAACGCTACCTGAACGAGCACGGTCTGGAAGATGCCCGCGTTATGACCGGCGTAACCAAACGGCAGGGCGGCAACCGCACGGTTGCGCAGCTTAAAGCGGAACGCGAGCAGGAATATCAGCAGGAAGTAGAACGCCCTGCGCTATATTTTGGAGAATCCAAAATTGAGCAGGGGCTTCACTTTTAATAAGGTGCGACCATGAAACAAGTTATATGGATTATCAGCTGTTATCTCTATGGCGTGGCGGCAATTCTACTGGTTATACTGCTGCTGTTGGTGTATCTGCGCGGGCAGGTTAATCATCTGCCAAATCCATTTTCCAAAAAGAATCTTGCGTATCGGCAGCCAGCGCAAGCAAGAGGAATCCTGTTTGGCAAGAAACTGAGCCTATTGGCCTACTCTCCTGAACAGGACGAGGGGCATATTCTCGTAATGGGGCCGTCTGGCACAGGCAAGACCAGTGCGCTGCTGATTCCAACGCTACGCAGCTGGCAGGGAACAGCGCTGGTGGTAGACATTTCCGGCGACATTTCAGCTAACGTCAACACGCCCAACAAAATTGTATTTGACCCGACAGCGGAAAACTGCATCCCGTATGATGTGTTTGCATCAATCAATGCGGTAACGGATGAGACCGAACGGCAGGAACGCTTGGAACAACTTGCCTACCTGCTGTTGCCGGACAAAGCCAACGACAGCGAGGCAGGTATATTCTTTTGTAAGAATGGCCGAAAAATGATAACGGCAGCGCTTATCTGCTACTATGGCATGGGCTGGGGCTTTGTGCAAATCTGCGAGTTTTTCCTCGGCCACGATTGGCGCGGTTTGCTGAACGATATTGTAAAGCAACAAAATCCGATTGCCAATATGTTTATTAGTTCTTTTGTGGGTGCGTCAGAACAGAATACAGCAGGCTGCAAGCAGGCGGCAGACGATGCCTTAAAACTGTTTGCCGCAAACGAAAAAATTAAAAATGCACTTCGAAAATCAGCCAGCTATGAGCAGTCAATCAGCCCGGCTACGCTGGAAACAAACAGTGTTTATATCTATATCCCTGATGAAAAGCTCAAAATTTATGGCGACCTGCTGCGCATTATCACGGCCCAGTCGATGGAATATTTTTCATCCAGACCGCCAGAGCATAAGAAAATGATTCTGTTTTGTTTGGATGAATTTGCTTCGTTTGGCAAGCTGCAAATCACCGAGGCCCTGCGCAAGCTGCGAAAGCGGCACATCCGCATTATGGTGCTGACGCAATCGCTGGCTGACCTTGACATGATTTACGGAAAAGATGAACGGAAAGCTATGCTGGGCAACTTTAAGTTTACTGTTCTGCTCGGCTGTAAGGATACCGAAACACAGGAGTATTTCTCCAAAATGATTGGCGAGAAACACTCCCTGCTGGCAATAGACCCAAACCAAAAACCACAGCTTATCATCAAGCCAGCCGACCTAGCACATTTGGAACAAGACCTCTTTGTAATCTGTGATGACGGGGCAATCCGGCTGCGGAAAAATTTCTACTTCAAATAAAAATCACTTTACACATAATTGGTGCGGGCATATACTTTATGCAAGAGGTGCTGTATATGTCACAAAAGCTTAATGAAAATTTTGATTCTAAAATTGCTGTAGACCCGTTTTATTCTGCAAGCAATATGGCTCACCTGCGCCGTGGTATTGATGCGCTTGACGCAGGTAATGGCGTTGAGCATGAAATTATTGAAGATGAAAGCAAAGCAGAAAATGATGATTGATTGGGAGGACGGGCAACCGTCCTCTTTTTCTTTTGTCACAGTTCATTCTTTCCATCAATCAAAAAATAGCAGCAAAAAGCGGGTGACATACACCCGCTTTTTCGTTATAATAGATAAAAATATGTATCTTTGGCTGCAAGTCCGATT
>DYBQ01000126.1:0-3276 GCA_019418545.1 Clostridiales bacterium
GATTAACGAGGACATGGTGCCCACTCTCGACGTGGTAGGACAGGGCTTTGAAAAGGGGACGCTGTTCCTGCCCCAGCTTTTGATGAGCGCCGAAGCTGCCAAGGCGGCCTTTGAAGCGGTTCGGGAAAACCTGGAAAGCGCCGGTTCCCGCCCGGAGAAAAAGGGGAAAATCGTGCTGGCCACCGTACAGGGGGACATTCACGACATTGGCAAAAATATCGTAAAGGTGCTGCTGGAAAACTACAGCTATGAGGTAATCGACTTGGGCAAGGACGTGCCCATCGAGACAGTGGTGCAGGCTGTGGTAGAAAATCATGTGGTACTGGCGGGACTCAGCGCCTTGATGACCACCACCGTGGAAAACATGGCCAAGACCATTGAAGCCCTGCACCGGGAGGCTCCGTGGTGTAAGATTATGGTGGGCGGCGCAGTGCTCACGCCGGAATATGCCGAAATGATTCACGCGGACTATTATTCCAAGGACGCCATGGCCTCGGTGCGGTATGCCGAGGAAATTTTTGGAGGGAATGGGCAATGAAGCTGAAAGACGGCCGGGAGCTAACCCTTCGGAAAGCGGAAAAAGCTGACGCGGCAAACATCCTCGCCTATCTGAATCAGGTGGGCGGCGAAAGCGACAACCTGCTTTTTGGAAAAGACGGGATGCAGCTGCCGGTGGAAGCGGAAGAGGAATTTATTCAGTCCACAAACGCCTGCAAAACCTCGGTGCTGCTGGTGGGACTGGTGGAAAATGAAATTGCCTGTGTGGGCAGCATTTCCGCTTCTTCCCGGGAGCGGATTGCCCATTTGGGAGAAGTGGCCGTCTCTGTCGCCAAAAAATATTGGCGGCTGGGCATTGGCGAAGCGCTGATGAAAGAGATGATTGCATTTGCCCGGCAAACCGGTAAGCTCAAAACCCTGTATCTCGGCGTTCGGGACGGCAACGACGGTGCGATTGCCCTATACCGCAAATTGGGCTTTGTGGAATATGGTCGGTTCCCCGGATTTTTCTGCATCAATGGGCAGTTTGAGGATGAACTTTTGATGTATAAAGAGCTTTAAAAAACAAAACCGCAGAGGACAGACAAAGCTGTTTCTCTGCGGTTTTTGGTTTTGATGAAAAATTAAGATGGCTTATTTGGATTCGTTGAACATAACAGCGCCAAAATAGGTCACGGTGTTCTGGCCGTTAATGTACTTCATGCCGCAGCTTGCCGCCAAATCCGACACCGAAATGCAGTAGGCTTCCAAAGAGGCCAGCGCCTTGTCCGGGAACCGGCAGGGCTTGTCCTCCCGCTTTGCACACACAGGGCACAGCCGGCAGCCGCCTGCTCCCAGCAGCAGGGATTCGGGGTCGATTTCGTCTTTCAGCTCGTCCCTCACCCGCTGGGTCAAATCGTTCATTTTCTGCCCGGCTTCCATCATGCCCTCAAAGTCATAGCTGTCTTCCAGCTCTCCGATGGTCTGATAAACCAGCAAATACTCATATTTCTTTGCACGGGCTACCAGCTCCTCCGGCTCTCCCACATAGGGCGGGCACATCCAGCTTTTCCCATACATGCCGCAGGCGTTGCTGGCGCACATATCCCGAAAAGCCATTTCAAACCGGACCTTGCTCATGGGAATCACTGCGGCGTGCTGTGCGCCCATTTGCAGGATTCTCTCCACCATTTCTTCATGATTCATCATATTATTCCACTCCCCACTGGGCTTTCCCCAGCATTTTGCGGGCATCCTCTACAGAAAAGCCCCGCCCGTTCCGGGTATCCTTTTCCGTATCCCGGGGATTGCTCCCCAGCTCTGCATATAATTGGTTGGCTCCGGCCATCAGGCACAGCTCGTCCGGCTCATGGACACACATAGCCCGGAGCGGCCGTGCAGTCAGGGTTGCCACTGCACAAATCAGCGCCAGCCGCGCCGCGGAAATTTCACCATTCTCTGAAAGCGGTGTTCCGGGAACCGCCGTGCGCTTCATCACCGCCATCACGCCCACCGGATAGTCGCGAATCCGAACCATTTCCTCCGCCAATTCTTCGTTTGTGTGCTCGGGGCCAATGGGCTCCACACAATAATACAGCTCCAGCCCGGTGCTTTTCACTGCGTCCATGGTGCGAATCCGGTCGCTGAGCTTTGCGCCGGTGTCAATGCCTTCCCGCAGGCGGCAAATGTGATAAACACCGGTGAATCCGGCTTCCTTTAGCTTTTGGGCATAGGCTGCGTCAAAGTCGGCAATGTTGGCCACCAGCCGCATGTCTTCGGGCAAAACTGCCCGGACGGCTTTTCCATATTCCAAAAACAGCTCCTGTGAAAACTGGGCGGTGGTCATCAGGAACAAATCAGAAATCCCGGTGTGTGCCAGGGCTTTTGCTTCCTCCACCACCTCTTCCAGGCTGCGGACAAAGCTCTCTTTTCCACACATGGCATCCTTTGCCATGCTGCAAAACTTACAGTTAATCCCGCAGGGCTGCATATCAAGCCCAATTTGGGCAAAAATCAGCCCCTTCTCCTCAAAGGCCTTTCGGGAATACTGGTTGGCAAAATATAACAGCTCATAATATTCCCGGCTGCCAACGCCTGTTTCCAGCAGTGCGGCGGCTTCTTCTTTGTCCAGCTTTTTTCCGGCAACAATTTTTTCATAGACTTGTTTATCCATATTGAACCTCTTCCATCCACTGTCCATACCAGTTTTTCGCCTGCTTCAGCATTTTCCGAAGCTGCATCCCTTTTCCGGCCAGCAGCACCAGCTTCCCCCGGTTTTCTTCCGCTGCTTCCCCCGAATAGGGCAAAAGCTTGATGGCCGAAGAAACACAGTCTGCCAAATACATCCCATCACTGGTGTTTACAAACCCCTTCATCCGATAGGTCTCCTCCCCTACCAGAGTTAAAAAGCCCTTGAGCTGTACCGGCGAAATTTCCCGGGAAAACGTGACGCAGGCCTTTTGCAGCGTAATGTCCTGGGAAGCCAGCGCTTCGTCCAGGGGCGGCTGCGGCTGAATCAGCTCTGCCCACTGGGCGTCAAATTTCCCGAATGACGTTTCACGGATTTTGATGCCCGGGTTTATTTCCTGCAAAAGGTTTTTCACATTTTCCATCTGCTCCCGGCTGGCCAAATCGGTTTTGTTGAGAAGTGCCAGGCTGCTCACCATTATCTGCTTGCGGCACATGCGGGCGGTTTCAGCGGCCTTTTGAAAGCGCAGGGCATCGACAAGGCACACGCTGCCGCAATACTCAATTTCCCGGAATTCTTCCAGGATTTTTTGAATGTTGGTGGGGTCGGAA
>DYBQ01000126.1:3286-5821 GCA_019418545.1 Clostridiales bacterium
CTGCTGTGCTGCCTGCCGAAGCACTTCTTCAAATTGCTCCAGCCGGCAGGCGCAAAAAATGGAGCCGTTGTTAATTTCCGCCATGGCGGCATGAAGCTCCTTTAGCAGCATCCCATCCACACCGGCTTTTCCGAATTCATTGATAATCAGATAGATTCTCTTATCAGAAAACAGCCGGATAAAATTTTGCAGAAAGGTGGTTTTTCCCGCTCCCAAAAACCCCGTTATCAAATACAGCTTCACGAAAATACCCCTTTCTGCCCAAAATAATAAAAAACTCCCCAAAACACAGGGCCCCGTGCGCTTTCACGCCGAGGCCCCTTTCGCACATGAAAAAAATTTTACTTTCCAAGTACTTCCTTAATCGCAGCATCCAGCTCTTCGCTGCTGGGAATGATGGAAGAGAACTTGAGCTGACCGTTGATATAGATGCTGGGCAGGTTCTTTACCCCCATCTTCTTGCAGCGGGCAATGTTCTCTTTTTCGGTGAACTTATATTCCACCATGTCGATTTCTGTACCGAAACGCTCCTTGGCAGCTACTGCTGCGCCCAGCATATAGGTACAGGCTGCGCAGGTTGCGCTGTCCAGGGTGAACACTTCCACCAGGGGACGCTCCAGATGCTCATAATCCGGGATTTCCACGTCCACATCGAAGGTATCGGAAACATAGTTTGCCACCATATTCCGAACCGTCTCGGTTTCCAGGGCGGCCTGTGCCACGCCAATGGTATTCTCTACCGGCACCGCATAGGGCATGTCGCAGCCAGGAGCCAGGATAAAGTTCTTATATTCCGGCAGCTGTGCCAGCAAGTCCACCACATATTTCATGTTGTCCTGCTGGGTGCCGTGAAGCATAATGGAAGTCAGCGGGATGTTGCCGCCGATTACCACGTTATATTTGTCGGTAATTGCCTTTGCAGCAATAATGTCCACATTCTCGTCCACAGAAACAGAGTCCGGGTTGGTTTTGCACATGGCCTCGATGTTCCGGGTGGCGTCGCCGCACACGAAGAAGGAAGAGAACACGCCCTTGGAGCGGATATGCTCAAACAGCTCCGTATAGGGGCCGGACAGGAAGTCCTCAAAGTGGCTGGTGGAAATCTGGGAAACCAGCGGGTCCACCACGGCGATTACGTCCATGCCAGCCTCAATAAAGTAGTCGCTCATCAGCTTGCCGCACTCGGTGCAGAAAGCCAGCAGTTCATTGACATAGTCCTCATCGTCATACATGTCCATGAACAAATCGTTGCCGCGAAGATGGGAAGCCAAAGTAAACGGGCCGCAAATCAGGCCATAAAGGGCAGTTGTCTCGCCAACGGCTTCCTTCATCCGGCGCATCACATTCAGCACCAGCGGAAGTCTTCCATCAGTGGGCTTTGGCAGCTTGCACTTGCAGGGAACGGTCATGGTGTCGGCCAGCGGGTGGCTGGAAACACTGGGAGGGCCGTCTTTTGCCCAGGCAAGGCCGCAGCCGAGGATTTCGGCTTCCAGCTGCAAATCGAACACGACCGGCTGTCCATCGGGACGGTACAGGCGGTTTACTTCCATCAGTGCGTTGAAGAGGGTGTCTTCCTCGGTCAGCACCTGGGTGGCGTCTGCGCCGATGAGGGCGCCGGCATGGACGCCGGCAAAGGGTACCCAGGGGGCGCGGGGAGTTGTTTCATGGCGAAGCGCCGCAAACAGCAGTTCTTTTGGAGTCATGATGTCTTTACGCCCTTTCTCAAAATCAGGCCATAGCCTGGCAAAGCTCGAGGGCAGCGTCAGCAGCGGAAGCAGCGTCGGAGGTATACTTGTCAGCGCCAATCTTCTGGCAGAAGTCCTCGGTAACAGGTGCGCCGCCGACCATAATCTTCACCTGGTCGCGGATTCCGGCAGCCTCGGCAGCCTTTACCACGTCTTCCATCATGCCCATGGTGGTGGTCAGCAGAGAGGAGCAAGCGATAATCTGGCAGCCCTCGTTCTTGGCCACTTCCACATACTTGGCGGGGTCTACGTCGGTGCCCAAGTCGATAACTTCCAGGCCCTTGCCTTCCATCATCATCTTCACCAGGTTCTTGCCGATGTCGTGCAAATCGCCCTTAATGGTGCCCAGCACAACCTTGCCGTGGGAAACTGCGCCGTCGCCAGCCAGCAGGGGCTTGAGCAGAGCGGTACCCATGTTCATAGCTCTGGCAGCCACCAGAACCTCGGGCACGAAAACTTCGTTGTTCTTAAACTTTTCGCCAACCACGCTCATACCGGCCAGCAAACCGTCTTCCAAAATTTCCTTTGCGGAAATGCCCTCGTCGATTGCCTGCTGTACCAGCTCTTTGACAACCTTTGCCTTACCGCGCTGCAGATTCTCAGAAATGTCGTTCAAAATGCTCATGATGTAATTTCCTCCCTAATAAGGTTTCGAATTTGATTTGATGCCTACACTATACTCCTTCCCTTTGCGCTTGACTTGTAAAAAACGAAAAACTTTTGGATTTTTTTGCTCATTTCCTCTTGACGAATCTTTTTTTTTGGACTATTACTATGTTAGCGCATATTT
>DYBQ01000127.1:0-4586 GCA_019418545.1 Clostridiales bacterium
GGTCGTCCTCGTTGATGGTGCCGCCCACGGCGCACAGGCTGTTGTGGCAGTTGGTGAGCACATAGGGCATGGGGAATTTTGTAAGGCCAGAAGCGCGGGCTGTTTGAACAATGCCCACAAAGGTGATGTCATGGCTGGCCATGGCATCGAATTTCAGCTTGAGATTTTCACTGTCGCCGCTCTGGTTGTGGGCTTGCAGAATGCCCCAGGCCATGGTGCCGGTTTTGGCGTTGTTAACAGCAGCCTCGTCAAATCCGAGAGCGCTGAGTTTGGCGGGCGCGTCATGGTCTGCCGCCACCCACTGGCCGCGGGCATAGTACATGCCGGTTTTGGTGCAGGAAATCATAGGGAACCTCCTTATATTTGAACATCATTTTTTGCAAGTTAAACTCACATTTACTTCATTATAGCACAAAATACCAGAAGAAGAAAAGCTTCCGGCAGATTTTTTTAGAAAAGTGCAGATTTGCAAATGACCATCAGACAGGTTGTTTTTAGCGCCTTTTTAGCTCCGTGATTGCGCCATAGTGAGAAATTGTAAAAGATTCAGGAGCAATCTTCTTCAGCAATTCCCGATGCTCCTTTTCCCAAGCGGCAACCTCCTGCTCCGAAAGAGATGCGCCAATTCCCCGGCAGGCTTTGATTCTTCCATTCCAGCTTTCTCTGGTAAAAGCAATTTCCAGCGGATATTCCTCGTGGGATACTATTTCGAAATACTCCTTGTATGGGGCCGGAATGGGAATGGGATGGACGGTTTCCCCTTTCCCGCTCCACTGCGGATTATACTGTAAAACCAGCTTTTCGCTGGCCTGTGCAATGGGATTTTCAAAAGGAAGCCACGACATATATAAAAACAGCAAACGGCCACCCGGTTTTAGCATCCGATAAAATGCAGGGGCTGTCTGTTCGTGATTAAAATACCAAAAACACTGGCACACTGTAATCACATCAAAAGAGCCCTCCGGGAATTTCAAATTTTCAGCAGATAACGCCTGATATTCAATGTCCATTCCTTTGGACAAGCGTTTTGCCTGAAAAATCTGGTTTTCGGAAATATCCGTGCCCACCCATTTTGCACCATATCGATAAAGATTTCTGGGAAGGACGCCCGTACCGGTCCCTACATCAAGCGCCGACTGGCCACGTATACATAATCCCCGCTGCACAATCTTTTCATAAAATTCCTCAGGATAAATATCCCGAAACTTTGCGTAATCTTCTGACGTTTTTCCCCAGTCAAAAGCTTTTCCGCCGTCAATTTGCGCAATACGCATTTTATCCCCCCTATTTCTCTCATTAAATTATTATATATTATAACATAAAGCACCGGAATCAGATAGTATGGGGATGATTTTATTTCCCGTTTTCCGAAAGCATCCCATCCAACAGCTCCCGCCCTGTTTTGGTTTTGAAAAAGTGTCGGGCAAAGTCTGAGGAAATCGGTTCGCCTTCCAAAAGGTTTACCAGCAAGTCGGCTTCCATGAGGATTTGCAGCAGGGAATCAATGGTTTCTTCATAACAGTGGTGGCAAAGCACCAGCGGCAGTACCTTTTCGGCTGCTTCCGGTGGATATCCCGCTTTTTGCAAAAATTCCGGCACCAGCTTCCCCACTTCCCGGCGCTGGTTTTCCTGACAGGCATCACCATAGACTTCCTTACAATACCGGATGGGGATATCATGGAGAATGGCGGCGGCAAAAATTATCTCCCGCGCTTCCTGTGATAAACTTTCTCCATCGGCAATCAATTCACACAGCCCCAGCACCGACAAGATGTGGCGGCTTCTCCGGCTGTGCCCTTTTTCATATTGGAGAGCAGCGCGCAATAACCGGTAAACAGGCTCCATTTTACACGTCCCCTTTCTGTAGAAAAGAAGAAAACTCCCGGATGAGCGGGAGCTTTCCAGATGTTTTATTTTTGCGGTTGGCTTTATGATAACCTTGTGGGGAAGTCCTGCTGATTTTTTCTCCCCGGCGGAAAAACGATGGCCCAGATACCTACTGCCAGAAAAAACAAACCGCCAAGCAGGTTCATTATCAGCACTTCTGGCTGAGGAGAGAGTACACAAGTGGAAACAGACGGCGCATTGGGGTCATATTTTACCGAAAAAGAATCGCCGGGTTCCTTTTTAGAGACAATCCCATTGATTTCCCCAGTATATAGGGTTTCATTTACCGTATATTCATAGGTGACGTCATATACCAGTGTGCTGCTGCTGTGCCGGATGCCGCTGGATTCCCGGCGCTGCTCCACCGAAATAACCTCTGCGTCAGTAGTAGGCCAATCTTTCTGCGACTGTTCTGCCTGATAATTGGAAACGCCAAAGTAACCGAAGTAACAGCCCCCTAAACAGAAAAGAACACCCACAAGCGCCAAAATTTTCCGTCTCAAGCTTCCTTACCCCCTTTTTGCCGGTACAGTCCTTTTTCCCGGATATACTGGGCGATTTCGGGGGACACCAGCCCATCAAGAGGTTGGCCTTCTGCCACCGCTTCCCGTACCATTGTGCTGGAAACCGGCAGATAGCGGATATTGCATAAAATGCTTTCCGCGCCGCAGGTATGCAAAAATTTTGCATGTTCCTGCAAGCGGGGAATTCCATCCAGGCTTCTGGGCGCAGCGCACAACACAGCCAGCCGATAAATCTTTTCCGGGTGATACCAGTGATTTACTGTGAGGAACATATCTTCCCCCATGAGCAGATACCACTGGCCTTCGGGATAAAGCCGATGCAGCTCTTCCAGTGTTTCGGCAGTATAGCTCTTCCCTGCCCTTTTAATTTCCAAATCGGAAACCTGGATTCTTTCGTCTCCCTGAGCCGCCAAACGGCACATAGCCAAACGGTCTTCGGGGCTTGCCAGCTGATGGGCCTGTTTGTGAGGCGGCTGAAAGGTGGGCATCAGCAGGACTTTGTCCAGCCCCAACCTGTCAGCAAAATCCTTTACCAGATGGACATGGGCTTCATGAATGGGATTGAATGTCCCGCCGTAAAGACCGATTTTTGCCATGGTACATCACCTGTTTCAGTCTTTGGCTTTGGGCAGCACGATTTTGGGCTCTTTGGGATGACGGCGATACAGCACAAACCGGGTGCCAATTACCTGCACAACCTCGGCATTCGTCTCTTTTGCCAGCTCTTCGGCGGCCTCACGGGGAGAAAGCGGGGCGGTTTCCAGGGCGCGGCCCTTAATCAATTCCCGGGCGGTCAGGGCGTCGTCAGCCTGCTTTACCAGCTCGGGGCTCATACCGGATTTTCCCACCATAACAATGGTGTCGATGGGGTTGGCGAGGGAACGCAGATAAGCTCTTTGTTTGCTTGTCAGCATATACATACTCCTTTATGACAGGTTATTTTTTCAAATAGTCTTTCAGCATAAGATTAAATTTTTCCAATGCCTTGCCCCGGTGGCTCACCGCGTCTTTTTCGGCAGCGGTCATTTGGGCAAAGGTTTTTTCCCCACAGAGGAAGATAGGGTCATACCCAAAGCCGTCTTCCCCGGCAGGGGCAAACGCGATACTTCCGGGGCAGTCCCCTTCGGCGCGAAGGATGTCCCCGCTAGGGAACACACAGCAAATTGCACTGACAAACCGGGCGGTACGCTTTTCGGCCGGAACTTCCGACAGTTCTCCCAGCAGCTTTTCAATCCGCTGGGCGTCGGTGGCATTTTCTCCGGCATACCGGGCGGAATATACACCGGGGCGGCCATTTAGTGCGTCCACCTCCAAACCGGAATCGTCGGCAACGGCAGGCAGACCGGTTTCGCTGCAGGCGGCTTTTGCTTTTAGACAGGCATTTTCGGCAAAGGTTGTGCCGGTTTCCTCCACTTCGGAGAGGTCGGCAGTAACCGCTTCAATGCCCAGTGGGGTGAGAATGCGCTGCAATTCCTGCAATTTATGTTTGTTATGGGTTGCAATGACAAATTTCATGGGAAACCTCCAAATCCATCAGCGGTCGTCCCGCTCAAACAGGGCGCGGGCAAAGTCGTCAGCATCAAAGGGCTGCAAATCGTCTACCTTCTCGCCCACACCAATAAATTTTACCGGCAATCCCAGCTCTTCCCGAATGGCCAGCACAACGCCGCCCTTGGCGGTGCCGTCCAGTTTGGTGAGCACAATGCCGGTAATCCCGGCTGCTGCGCTGAACTCCCGCGCCTGGTTCACACCGTTCTGGCCGGTGGTGGCGTCCAGCACCAGCAAAACCTCTTTGTCACAGCCGGGAAGCTCCCTGTCGGTAATGCGGTTGATTTTCGCAAGTTCGTCCATCAGGTTTTTCTTGTTGTGCAGCCGCCCTGCCGTATCGCAGATAATTACATCGCTGCCCCGAGCCTTTGCCGCCGCGATGGTATCGAACACCACAGCCGCCGGGTCGCTGCCCTCGGCATGCTTAATCATGGGGACGCCTGCCCGCTGGCTCCAAATTTCCAGCTGCTCAATGGCTGCCGCACGGAAGGTATCCGCCGCGCCCAGAATCACCTGCTTGCCTTCCCCCTTCAGGCGGGAAGCCAGCTTGCCGATGGTGGTGGTTTTTCCGGCGCCGTTAACGCCGATTACCAAAATCATAGAGGGGCGGGTGCCAATGTTCAATTC
>DYBQ01000127.1:4596-5733 GCA_019418545.1 Clostridiales bacterium
CCCCGCCGCGAATCATTTCGGCCACCGTTTCCTGCAGCAGCCCCATAATAGCGTTTGGGTCTTTCACGCCCTCGTCCTTTACCCGGCGGCGCAGGGTATCGCAAATATGCCCGGCGGTGGTGACGCCCACATCGCCCATCACCAGCAGCTCTTCCAGTTCTTCAAACAGTTCTTCGTCAATTTTGGTAAAGGAACGCAGCATCCCGCTGATTTGGGAGCTAATGCTCTCGCGGGTCTTTTTCAGGCCTTCCTTGATTTTACTGAACAATCCCATTTCAATCACTCCATTCAGATATGATGGCGTTTTTTATAGTATAGCACACTTCTGCGGCAAAATCAGCAGGATTTATACCGCGCCCATTTTCTCGCCGTCTTCGGTGCCCCGCAGCTCCAGCAGCTTGGAAATGCCCTGGTCCTGCATCGTCACACCGTAGAGCACGTCGGCTTCTTCCATGGTGCCCCGGCGGTGGGTAATGGCAATAAACTGGGTGTTCCGGTTCATGCGCCGCAAATAATTGGCAAACCGCGTTACGTTTACGTCATCCAGCGCGGCTTCAATCTCATCCAGCACGCAGAACGGCGGCGGGCTTACCTTCATAATGGCAAAATAAATCGAAATGGCCACCAGCGCCATTTCGCCGCCGGAAAGCGACTCGATGTGGGTGACGATTTTTCCCGGCGGCTGCACCGAAATTTCAATACCGGAATGCAGCACATCACTTTGGTCAGTCAGCGTTAGGGAAGCGGTTCCCCCGCCGAACAATTCTTTAAAAATCCCGGTAAAATGGCGGCTGATTTCCTCAAAACGGCTCGAAAACAGCTGCTGCATATGACGGGTCAAATCGTGAATCAGCCGTACCAGTTCTTCCTTGGAATGCTCTACATCCGAAATCTGCTCCATCAGGAATTCATACCGCTCGGATACTTCCTTATATTCCTCAATGGCCGACACATTGACGCTGCCAAGGCCCCGGATTTTCAGCTTGATTTCGTTAAGCCGCTTTTTCGCTTCGCCTTCATCAGAAATGCGGATGCCAATTTGTTCCGCTTCCCGGCGGGTCAGCTCATATTCATCCCACAGCCGGCTGATGATACTGTCATATTCCTTTTGCAGGCTGTCACGGCGCTCTTCCAGCC
>DYBQ01000128.1 GCA_019418545.1 Clostridiales bacterium
CTTTTGAGCTTGGATTTAACGGAGAAAAATATGAGCTAATCCTTAGCCCAGAGGGGATGCGTTCACGGCTGTTTCCATTGGTATACTTCCAGCGCCAGGCTCCAAAATCGGTTCTGAAACACTGGAATATCTGGGTAGGCCGCCAGCCCGCCAAGGGGTTTGCTCTCCGAGCCGGTAAAATTGAGGTGCGTGCCGAGGATGTACAGATGTGGGCAGAGAAAACAGAGAGCCATCAGGTGACATTGGTTCTTTACTGCGAAAAACTCACACCGCTGCTGAAAGAGGACTCAGACAGGGTTTGGTGGGCGCTTTCTATACTTCTCGACCAGGTGATAGGAGAGGTTTCCGCGATTGCGTTTGTTGCCGGTTTTGATGTCTATGCAGAGCCGAAAGATGAACCGTCTGCGCTCCTTACTGATTTGCCGGAAATGCTTCAAAATATGGGATTCTCTCTTTGGAGGGATGGCAGCGATTATTTAGAAGAAAGCTATCTTACCTATGAACTGGAACCAGTGGAAGACCCGGAAGCCGACTGGCGGCTGGATGTCTATACTGGAATCTGCCGCCTTCCGGTACTCATCAACGACTACCTGACCGCCCGCAGTGATGCGGTGGACGAATACCACCAGGATGGCATCGCAGCTGGATTCCTTCTGTATCCGATTTCAGGCTTTATCGGCGAGGAAAGAAGCAAAAATATACTGGATTTCCGGGATGCGCTGCAAGAAGCAATTTTGAGCAAAGCCGGAGCGGAGGCAGTGACCTTTTTGGGTGGGGCCACGGGGTTATACCACGGATATCTGGATTTTATCGCTTGGGATTTGTTTCCTGTTTTGAATGCGGCACAGGAATTTTTTGAGGAAAGTGGCTTGCCCTATGCACACTTCCATACCTTCCGGCGAGACGTGGGTGGAGTCCCGCTGCTGGAGGAAGAAGAAACGGAAGCGGACATTCATGAGGAGACCGGCTCTCTGCTCTTGGAAGACGACATTGAAATGCTGGAATCCTTGGTGGATGAAACTTCCGGATACTATGGAAGAATGCTCCAATGGATTGAGGATTTTGTTAAAGACGGGGTAAATGAAGGGAAATTTACCGAAAAGCAAGCCCATCAGGATTTGCAGATTGCCCTGTGGTATTCCTTTGCTTGCAACAATCTGGACGACTATATCTACTATTACCGCGCTGCGGAGTGGATGAAGGATTCGGAAGAAAATGCCAAAGGCTGCGGTACCTGGTACTACCGGTATTCGGTGGCCCTGATGTACTGCGGCAGATTGGAAGAAGCCTTGGAATATGCAGAAAAAGGTGTGCAGGAGGAGCCAGACTATCCCTGGATTTGGCTGCAAGTGGGTAAACTGCGGGCGCATTTTGGGAATAAAGCTGGTGCGATGGATGCCGTCAAGCAGGGGCTGACTCTCGAGCCGGGCGACTATGAGTTTCTCACGCTGAAACAGGAAATCAACTCCGGTGCTACCTTGGAACAGATGGAATACCACTGGATTAACCCCGAAGCGGATGCATCACTGCAAGCTGGCAGCGATGAGGATGCGGACGAAAAGCAACGCGCTCTGGCTTGCATTAGGGTGAACGAGGAGGGGCTTGCCGAGTTTTATGAATTATTCCACCCGGAGCAGTACAACTACACCAAAAACGCTCCTTGCTGTGAGCTTTCCTATCCAGTAAAAGGACATGCTATAGAGCTTTCTTTCCGTATGAATGAAGCCGGACTCTCCAAAATGGGAATCGACTGGCTGCGGCAGCTCAAGGACTGGATGGACAGTGGAGAGTGGATAACTTATACCCCGGAAGGCGAGCCGGAAGGAACACTGGCAGCGGTGTTTGTTTCTCAAACCAAACGCATAGGGCTTGTGTACCGGCAGCCAGGAGACAACCAATACTTCCAGATTTTCATCAATCCAGACGGAACAGAGGCGGAAGACGCTATCTGGTCCTCATCGGAAAGCAGTGAACCGGAGCTCTATACTAAGGAAGAAATGTCTGTGATAGAGCAGCACATTAAAAAAGCCTTTGGAGAGTTTGACCTTGTGTTTCACGAGCTGGTTTCTCCCGACATCCATGTGGATATCTGTGTAGTTCCGCCTTCTGAGGAGCGAGACTACTACACGCTGGTAACGATGGGAATGGGAGCTCACCGGATGAATGTGCCGGAGGAACTGACAGAATACAAACTGGAACGGGCAGAGCTGGCTATCGCCCTGCCCTCTGACTGGAAAATGGATGAGGCATCCATGAAAGATGCGCGGTGGTACTGGCCCATTGGCCTGCTGAAGGTGCTGGCCCGCCTTCCCATCGCATCGGATACATGGCTGGGGTGGGGGCACACCATGGACAAGCAAACATCCTTTGCGGAGGGCACGAAGCTCTGCGCCACCATCCTGACTGGTCCCCAAGGCGCGGAGGAAGGCAGCGAGGTTTGCACTTTGCCGAGCGGCGAGGAGGTCAACTTCTATCAGGTGATTCCCCTCTACCGGGACGAATTAGAGTATAAAATGGAGCATGATGCAGATGCCCTATTGGGTAAAATGGAAAGCATCAGCTTCGTCGTGAATCCCACCCGCCAAGATGCCATCACCAGAGATACCATTTGCAGTGGAGATGACGAGGAAAACTATGTTGTGGAAATGGACGATGCTGCCTACCATCTGGAATCCATTCAGGAGAAAGAACTGTCGGTGGATGAAATTACAGCCTATAACCACATGGCCATCTATCTGCGCTGGTGCATGGAGCATGATTTGATGAGCGAGGAGTTTGTGGAAGAATACAGCGAGTTGGTGCAAAATGTTAAGAAGAATCCCGGCAGCGTGGATTTGCGGATGTTCATCCAGAACGAGCTGGAGGGGAAGCTTTTTGGTTCCCTGTTCAACCAAAAAGGCCGTGCGTTTGCGGCCTACTACTATGGGGAAAATGATTCGCCTTACTATCCCAGCGACATTGACAATTATGCTTTGAAATATTTTGGCCCATCCCGATATTACTCCAATGAGTTCCAGGATGAAGCCTACCTGTTCATCCCCTTTGACGAAGAGTACTATCAGGCTATGGCCAAGATTATCGAAAAACGCTTTGTCAACTGGCAGGGGCAGGAATTTGACGAGGATACTCTGGAACCCTCTGAGCTGGCCCAAGCCATGATGGATTATCTTGACTGCGAATGTACCTATTTTCCATCCATGAAGGACGACGACCCCATTATGTCGGCATATCTCTGTGCCCAGCGTGTTGGAGTGCGTGAAGGCTTTGTGCCTGTGCTGATAAAGCCGGACGAAACCCTGTGGGAATGCCTCATTATGAACTCCGACCCGGACAGCGAAGGCGCGGATGATGATGCTTTTGATTCGGAGAAGGTAGCGGAATATCGAAAAAATATGCTGGCCGCTGCCATAAAGGATGGGAAGGCAGTTCTGGAGGAGCTCGTCACACAGCGCAAGGCGGAGGCTGAAGAGGATGATATGGATTGGGAGACGGAAGTTCTGGGTGAAATGAAAGGCGGCTATGATAACTGCCGTTTTGCAAGTTATTGGAATTCCGATACTGGCATGACCTATCCTCTTATTTTGGCTAAAATACCAGTGAAGAACCCATGGGAGATTTTTGCCTATTTGCCCTTTGGCGGCTGGAATGAATGCCCCGACACGCCGGATTTGATGGCAGTGGCAAAATACTGGTTCGAGCAGCATGGTGTGGTGCCCGCGGCGATGACCCATGACGAGCTGGAGTTTGATTCCCCGACTCCCATTTCCAAGGAGAAGGCCATGGAAGTAGCTTTGGAGCAGTACGGTTTTTGCCCCGATATTGTTGACCAAGAGCCAGAAGATGCCACAGTAGGCGCTTTGGCAGATGTCCTGTGGCAGTCCACTGTCTGGTATTTCTGGTGGGATTAACTGGGGGATTTCTGTCTGCTCAAGAGGGTTTGAATCTATAGAGTATAGAAACTACTCTATCAAGGCAAAACGAAAGGACTTGCTGCCTGCGATTCACAGACAACAAGCCCTTTCGGTCGCTTGCACAACATAATTTCAAAATATTGTCTAGCTTTTTGTAGGGAAAGCATTCGTTAAAAATCCAGCAAAAAACAGCTCCCGGTTTATCAAAACCAAAGAGCTGTTTTTTATATTACCGATTTAATTTATCATTTCGAAACAGAATAGAATCAGACAACACCCTGAGCCAGCATTGCATCGGCAACCTTTACGAAACCGGCAATGTTAGCACCCATAACATAGTCCTTGGGATGGCCATACTTCTCAGCAGCCTCGTCAGCCTGCTTGAAGATGTTCTCCATAATGCCCTGGAGCTTCTGGTCCACTTCTTCAAAGGTCCAAGAGAGACGCATGCTGTTCTGGCTCATTTCCAGAGCGGAAGTAGCTACGCCGCCGGCGTTGGAAGCCTTGCCGGGTGCGAAGAGCACACCGTTCTTCTGGAAGACTTCGGTAGCCTCCATGGTGGAAGGCATGTTTGCGCCTTCAGCCACAGCGATGACACCGTTCTTCACCAGAGTCTTAGCATCTTCCTCGTTCAGCTCGTTCTGGGTGGCGCAGGGCAGAGCGATATCGCAGGGAACACTCCATACGCCCTTGCCCTCGTGGTACTCAGAGTTGGGACGATACTTCTTATATTCGCTCAGGCGCTGACGGTTGACTTCCTTAATCTCCTTGACAGCAGCCAAATCAATGCCTTCAGCGTCATAAATCCAGCCAGTGGAGTCGGACAGGGTGACAACCTTTGCGCCCAGCTGGAAGGCCTTCTCAGCTGCATAAATAGCAACGTTGCCTGCACCGGAAATCACAACGGTTTTGCCTTCCATAGACAGGCCGTTTCTCTTCAGCATAGCATTGGTGAAGTACAAGAGGCCATAGCCGGTTGCCTGAGTACGAGCCAAAGAGCCGCCATAGGTCAGTCCCTTACCGGTGAGAACGCCCTCATAAGCATCGCGGATGCGCTTGTACTGGCCGAACATATAGCCAATCTCGCGACCGCCTACGCCGATGTCGCCTGCAGGCACGTCGGTGTCAGGGCCGATGTGACGATACAGCTCAGTCATAAAGCTCTGGCAGAAAGCCATCACTTCCCGGTCAGACTTGCCCTTGGGGTCAAAGTCGGAACCGCCCTTGCCGCCGCCGATAGGCAGACCGGTCAGGGAGTTTTTCAAAATCTGCTCAAAGCCCAGGAACTTGATGATGCCCAGGTTCACAGAGGGGTGGAAACGCAGACCGCCCTTGTAGGGGCCGATAGCAGAGTTGAACTGTACACGGAAACCGCGGTTTACCTGTACCTTGCCATTATCATCCACCCACGGTACGCGGAACATAACAACGCGCTCGGGCTCGGTAATGCGCTCCAAAATACCGGCAGCCTGATACTGCGGATTGGCCTCAATCACGGGCTCCAAGGTAGTCAGAACCTCTGTGACAGCCTGGATAAATTCCGGCTCGCTGGCGTTCTTTTTGCGGATGATTTCCAATTGTTCGCTAACATAAGACATGGATAAATCCCCCTAATAAAAAGATTCGAAATAGACCTCGCAGAACCGGAGCCCGGTAGTACTGCCGGCGGTTTTGCGGTACAAACTGCAAGATATTGGC